>NZ_JBHTLD010000054.1:0-23540 GCF_042678745.1 Pontibacter rugosus
CTAAACACTTATGAAAAAAATCTACTATTCCTTTCTTTGGCTACTGCTTATCTGTTGCTGCGGCACTGCCTTTGCACAGCAGATAAGCGTGAGTGGCAAAGTAACAGGCGCCGAAGGAGGCTATCCCCTACCGGGTGTCAGCGTGATTGTGAAAGGCACAACAACAGGCGCAGCCTCAGGCGCTGATGGCACTTTTCAAATCAATGTGCCAAGTGAAGATGCCATCCTACTGTTTCGCTTTCTGGGGTACCAAACAAAAGAGGTGCGGGTAGGTGCTCAGCGCCAAATCAATGTACAGTTAAGCACCGATAATCAGCAACTGAGTGAGGTTGTGGTAACGGCACTCGGTATAGAGCGCAGCGAGCGCTCTCTTGGCTATGCGACGCAGCAGGTAAACGGGGAAGACCTTACCTTTACCAAGGAGCAGAATGTACTAGGATCTTTAGCCGGAAAAGTAGCCGGTGTGCAGGTAACAGGCTCGTCTGGCGCAAGTATGGGAGGTACACAAAAAATCAAAATCCGTGGCATCAACTCTGTTACCGGTTCGGGGCAGCCTTTGCTTGTTGTAGATGGCACACCCATTTCTAATGCAAATTTTGCAGCAAGCGACGGCGTTGACTACGGTAACCTGGGGCAGGACATCAACCCGGAAGATGTCGCCTCGATCAATGTATTAAAAGGTCCTGCAGCTTCGGCTCTGTATGGCATCCGCGGCCAGAATGGCGTTATTATGATCACCACCAAAAAAGGAGCAGTAGGCGCAGATAAAGTCACGGTTCAATTAAGCTCGGCCTTCTCCGTTGAAAGAGTCGGTAACATCATGCCTTACCAAAACATGTACGGCGGTGGCTCCAGCCAAACCTGGAGAACGCTCCCCAACGGCGAGAAATACGTGCAGATAAACGTAGATGAAAGCTGGGGCCCGAAAATGGATGGCACTTTGGTTCGTCAGGTCTTCAGTTTTTATCCTCAGGACCCTAATTATGGGCAGACAACACCTTTTGTAGCGCATCCTGATAACATCAAAGACTATTATGAGACAGGCACTACTCTGAATAATGGCGTCAGCGTATCAGGGGGCAGCCAAAAAACAAACTACCGCATCAGTTTTAATGATACCCGGATTGAAGGCGTGGAACCAAACACCTGGCTCAGAAGAAACAACGTGGGTGTGGCCCTGGGTGTAAATTTATCACCTAAAGTTACAGCTTCCGCCAATATAAATTATGCCCGCAACAACGGCCAGCGCCCGGCACAGGGCTCAGAAGACGGCTCTCGCTATCTGGGGCAGTGGTTTCAGCGGAACATAGATATGAACCGCCTGAAAGACTATCAGTATGCCGACGGCACTTTTCTGCATTGGAACCTAAGAACACCCAGCTCCACAACTGGTGAGGTTACCAACTTTAAACCGCTGTACTGGAACAACCCCTATTTTGACGCATACGAAAGCTACAGCAACGATAGCAGAGACCGCTTCTTCGGTGATGTTGGATTAACATACAATGTATTGAATAACCTGAAACTAAGCGGATTCATACGCTCTGACATGTTTACGCAGAACATTGAAGCCCGTACAGCCCTTGGCGGCACCGACTTGCCTGGTTACTCTTTAGCCAAGTACCAGAATAACGAAACCAACTACGAGTTTTTAGCTCAGTATGACAAACAGTGGGACGCATTCTCATTAAACGCCAACCTGGGCGCTAACCTCTACGACAGAAAGTATACTTATACCTCACAGGCTACTGCTGGCGGTCTTTCTGTTCCGGGATATTACAATATTGCAGCCTCTATTGGCAGACCAACCAGCGGCAGAGAAGACTTTCCTTCCTACTTAATGGAGAAACAGATTAGAAGCGGTTATGCTATGGTTTCAGTTGGTTTCCGGGACACCTATTTTGTAGATGCCTCTATCAGAAGAGACGCCTCCTCTACCCTGCCCGACCCTTATTGGTACTCTTCTGTTTCAGGCAGCTTTGTGTTTAGCGAACTGCTAAATTGGGGACCGCTGTCTTTTGGTAAAATCAGGTTGAGTTATGCAGAGGCCGGCTCTGATGTTGAACCTTACAAAACCACTTATAATTTTGAGCCAGGCCCGATTTATCAGGATGAAAACGTTGCAGTGAATACGCTGACGGTGCCAAACAGCCTCAACAATCCTCAAATTAAGCCTGCTTTTGCACGCTCTTATGAGGCAGGTATAGATCTAAAGTTTTTTCAAAACAGGCTGGGCCTAGACCTTACCTTTTACCAGCAGAGAAACAAAGACCAGACCTTTACGCTTCCTATCTCAGGGGCAAGCGGTTATTCATCGATGTTCATCAATGCTGGTTTGATAGAAAACAAGGGAATCGAGCTTGCCTTAACAGGAAGCCCTGTAGTATCGGAAGCATTTTCCTGGGATGTGCTGTTCAACGTGAACAGAAACAGAAACAAAATCATAAAACTGGCTCCTGGCATTGATGCTTATTTACTTGGGTCTACTACCTACTCCAGCACCTCAAGTTACCTGTATGCTTTTCAGGGGGAGCAGTTCGGCAGCCTGGTTGGCCAGGCCTACCAACGAGATGAAGCTACCGGTAAAATGTTGCTAGGTGCTAACGGAGTTCCGCTTTATACTACTGCCACTCATAATTTTGGAAGTGTGCTGCCTGATGTAAATGGCGGTTTTCAAAACACGTTTAAAATCTGGAAATTCGATGCAGCCGCCATGGTTGACTTTCAGGTGGGAGGCCAGTTCTTCAGTCGTTCTAAAATGTTGGCTGTTAGAACAGGTCTTGATCCTCTGACTGTTGCCACAAACGATAAAGGATTTAACGTGCGCGATGCGGTAAGTGACGGCGGCGGTGTGAGAGTGGAAGGTATATATGCCCCAGGCACGATCATCAAAGTAAATGGTGAAGATGTAGACGTAAGCGGGCAAGAGGCTGTGGTATATGTGAACCCTCAAACCTACTATGGCACCACAGCCAGAAGAATTTACGAAGACTGGGTTTATGATGCTTCTTATGTAAAGCTGCGGGAAGTACGCTTAGGTTATACCCTGGATAAATCCATCTTAGGCAACTTGCCGCTGGAACGCGTGAATATTGCACTCATTGCTCGTAATCCAGCCATGATCTGGCAAAAAGCGCCAAAAGGACTAGATCCTTCCGAGCTTTCTGCTGGTGCCCAAAGCGTTAGTTGGTATGAATCAGGCCAGCTTAACACGGTACGCTCTTACGGTATCAACCTAAACATCACCTTTTAATCAGCATCACATGAAAAAGATATATATAGCCTTACTAGCGAGTTTCGCACTATGGAGTTGTGAGGACCTAGAGGACATGAACGTGAATCCGAACTTACCTACTCAGGCATCCGGCACCCAACTTATTGCGAATGCAGCTCTTTCACTGCCAGAATTAAGTTCTTCTCCTACCGGTGAGTTTCTTGCACAATATCTAGCAGAAACACAGTATGTAACGGCATCTCTCTACCCTGAAGGCGGCTCCAGTTTTTACTGGCTTTACCAAGGGCCTTTAATGAACCTGCAGTCTGTGCTGGATAATGCAGAAAACCTTGATGTGTACGATGGCCCAGTAGCTAACCAACTGGCTGTTGCCAAGATATTGAAAGCTTACTATGTCTGGAATATTACAGACCGCTGGGGTGACGTGCCTTTTTCGGAGGCTTTACAGGGAAGAAGCAATATCACACCCGCCTACGACTCACAGGAGAGCATTTACAACAGCCTGTTTATGTTACTGGATGAAGCAGACAAACAAATTGTGTCCGGTAGCATCAGCAACGACATCATTTATGGCGGAGACATGACCAAGTGGCATAAGCTGGGCAATACTGTACGCCTTCTGATGGCGCTGCGCTTATCAGAGGTTAATCCTGACAAGGGCAAAGAAGAATTTAACAAAGCTCTGGCAGCCGGTATTATGTCATCAAATAATGATAACCTCGTATTTAGGCACTTGTCGAACCCAATAAACCAAAATTATTGGTATAACCAGTGGGTAATTGAAAATCACGAATGGTGGGCTTTAACAGAGACAGTGGTAGAGAAAACCAACCCTCTTAACGACCCAAGGCTTGAGGTGTTTGGGCAACCATCCAGAAAAGGAGGTGTGTACCGCGGTCTGAATTTCGGCGAAACCAGAAACATGAACACAGACGATTATTCTTTGCTAGGTGAGGCTATCTATGCGCAGAATGCACCTGTTTACCTGGTTACCTACGCGCAAACCCTTTTTGCCATGGCCGAAGCTGCTAAACGCGGCTGGATCCCAGGTGGTGATGCAGAAGCGGAAGCTTATTATAACAAAGCAGTGGAGCAGTCGGTACTACAATGGACAGGAAGCCCGGAAGGTGCGGCGGAGTTACTTGCGCAGCCTGCTGTTGCTTACGACCCTGCGAACGCTATTGAGAAAATAGCTACACAGCGATGGGTACACCTTTTTATGCATGGCTATGAAGCATGGGCAGAGTGGAGACGTACCGGCTATCCTGATGATTTAGTTACACCAGATGGCAAAGCAGTCCCAAATAGATTGATGTATCCTGCCCTGGAGGCAGCCAATAATGCCGGCAGCTACAATGCTGCGCTTCAGCGCCAGTTTGGTGGAACTGACGGCTTGTACGGAAAAGTCTGGTGGGATAAATAATTATATGCTACAGCTTTTAAAACAGAAAAGGCTGCTCCTATGGGCAGCCTTTTCTGTTTACTTTGCCATTATTAGCGGCTGCAAAATCTCAAGGTAAAGTGCTCTCTAAGTAAGATCAAACTTAAAGAAGCATGGCAGAATTAGATTCTCCCTACACGCGGAAGTTAAGCTTCTGCGAAGTGTGGGAGAAGGGGCCATCCATCAACAAGATCCTGCCAGAAGGAAAATTAGATTAAACTATATTTGCACGTATACATATATTCAATTAACTCTTCATAAGAGTTGAACAATCAACAAATTACACCCCCTAATCCATTCCAAAAAACATGAAACAACTTTATCTTTTATTGCTCCCACTCTTGTTCATTTCTTGTGAAAAGACTACTGAGTGCTGTGTAGTTGTGGACACCAGCATAGATCTGCAGTATAGAACCGAAGACGGAGAAGACTGGCTACAGCAGCAGCAGCTAAATGAGAAAAACATTTCTGTTTACTTCATAAATGAAAGCCAAAAGGAAATAATTTCTAAAGGCAAGCTTTATTCTCCTGAGATGATTATTATAAATCAGGATGGATCAGGTAAAAGAATACTACAGCTATTCCCCAGCGATTATATAAAAAACAATACGTCACGCACGCTGATTGAATTTTCTGCCACAGATGTAGATACAGTTGACTGCCTGTTTAACACCAAGAACAGCAGCATGATTTGTGAAGAAGTCCGGTATAATGGCAAATTGGTTTGGAGTATGAATCAAGGTTCCCCCCGAATTATTCAAGTTATCAAGAACTAACTCTTAGCAGTATACTTACCTAGATAAAAGCAACTACTGCATCAAAGTATAGAATGATACACTTTGATGCAGTAGTTGCTTTTTGATAAGCAGGAGGTGAGTATGGTGTTCCCCTTTTCTAATCCAATGGCTTTGGCTACTGCTTACGGCTGCACTTTCCTGCTCTTCTCCAGTGCCTCGTACACCACCTGCAGCACATTGGTGCGGGTATTTAGCTGGCTTAATTTAGGGTTTTCGCGGGTTGGATAAACTCTGTTTGATAGGAACACATACACCAGCCCGTTCACCGGGTCCACCCAGGTGTAGGTGCCCGTGAAGCCGGAGTGGCCGAAGCTTTCAGCTGGTGCACTTGGAGCGGCGTTGCCGTCCGGCGCACCCGGCTTGGACGGGCGGTCGAAGCCGAGGGCGCGGTGGTTGCCCTGCCCGCAGAACTGGCACTTGCTGAATTCACTAACCGTGTTACCGCCTATGTAAGTTTCGCCCGCATACTTGCCGTCATTTAAGTATAGCTGCATCAGTTTTGCCACATCGTTGGCAGTTCCGAACAAACCGGCATGCCCGCTCACCCCGCCCAGCATGGCCGCCCCCTCGTCGTGCACCGTGCCGTGCAGCAGCTGTCTCCTGAAAAGCGAGTCCACCTCCGTCGGCACAATGCGGTCTGCAGCATACTGCTTGTAAGGATTAAAGGTAAGGGTGCTGGCGCCGATTGGCTTGTAAATGTTCTGCTTCAGGTAGGTCTCGAAGTCCTGCCCGGTGATGTTCTGCACCACCAGCGGGGCGAGTATGAACGAGAGGTCGCTGTACACGTAGCCCGGCTTCTCGTTGAGCGGTGACTCCTTTATCTGATCATAGATCTTACCGGCGTACCTGCGGTGGATGTAGAGGTTGTCTGCCACCCTGATGGGGAAACGGCGCGAAGAATCTGCTTTGAAGGTGGCCCACTTAAATTTGCCGTTCTTCTTCACCGTCTCTTTCCAGAACGGGATCCATGCCTGCAGCCGCGCCTGGTGCGTGAGGATGTCGCGGTACTTCAGGTTTGCCTTGTTGGAGCCCTGCATCAGGGGCAGGTACTCGCCCAGCGTGCGGTCCACGTCAAAGCG
This sequence comes from Pontibacter rugosus, assembly GCF_042678745.1. Lineage (NCBI taxonomy): Bacteria > Pseudomonadati > Bacteroidota > Cytophagia > Cytophagales > Hymenobacteraceae > Pontibacter > Pontibacter rugosus. The sequence continues at coordinate 6,553 of NZ_JBHTLD010000054.1, forward strand.
CCCCTCCCCCGCCAGTCTCATAAAGGCGGCCAGCGAGGTGCTGATCTTGGTCACCGAGGCCAGGTCGTACAGGTCGGTGAGCTGCACCGGATGCTGTTCCTCATACGTGTGGTTACCGAAGGCTTTGTGGTAAAACACCTTTCCATCTTTCGCTACGAGTACTTGAGCCCCGGGAGTAGCACCTTGCGCCATCGCCTGCGCCACCAGCGAGTCAATACCGGCTAAATCAACAGCTTTTATTCCTACTGCCTCTGGTTGGGCATAAGCCAAACGTAAGCCTCCTTGTGTTTTTAGGCCATCTCCTATTTTGAAGGCATTTGATACAGTAACAGGTAATTTCCCTTTCGCACCAATACCTCCGAAAATCAATTGAGAAGCTATATCCTGTGTCAGCGGTGTTTCCTGGTAGGCCGCGATAACAGCATCGGCTTTCGCTAGATCTTCTAGGTGAGCTAAACTGTAGACATTGCCAAACACACCTACAATGGTAGGCTTAGAACGTATCAAGTCCTTCAGGAACAGGTTCATTTCAGCAGTGATGCCAAAGTTGCTGCTACCTGCCTTTAGGTTAAGCTTATGTACTCCTGCTACTATTACATTGTACTGCTGTAGCTTTTCTTTCAGCGCTTGTAATTCAGCTATACTTGAGTTTGGTGTCAGGAAGAAGGTGTCTACCTGCATGTAGCGGGCAAGGCCGCGCTGAAAAGCAGTTTCTTCTTTCGTACCTATTGCCAGAGCCGCTACCTTTAAAGTATCCATGCGCTGTAGCGGCAGTATGTTTTGTTTGTTGCGCAGCAGTGTGAGCGAAGCCTCCACCAGCTGCTGGTTCAGGTACTCAGCATGCGGGTTGTTGAGGTCCGCGATCAGGTTTTCGGTTTCGATCGGCTGCCACTTGTCCAGCCCCAGCCACTGCTTGGCAGCGAGCACTTTACGCACTCTCAGATCTATTTCAGCCTGTGTGATATCTCCGTTGGCAATGGCCTTTTTCACTTCTGCAATGGTGGTGCCCACGTCCATGGTGTTCAGCATCACGTCGTTTCCGGCGAGCAGCGCCTTCACGTCCACCACGCCCGGCGGGTAGAACTTGGCCACACCCTGCATGTTGAGCGCATCCGTGAACACCAGCCCCTGGTAGTTCATCTCCTTCTTGAGCAGGTCGGTCACGATCGGCTTGGAGAGCGTGGAGGCCAGGTTCGGAGTGTTATCGAGCACCGGGATGTTCATGTGGGCCACCATCAGGCTGCCCAGGCCGTTCTTCATCAGCTGGCGGAACGGGTAGAGCTCCACGGAGTCAAGACGGAGCTTGGAGAAGTTGATGATAGGAAGCCCCACGTGCGAGTCGACGTTGGTGTCGCCGTGGCCCGGGAAGTGCTTGGCGTTGGCCAGCACCTTGTTGTCCTGCATGCCGCGCATGTACGCCATGGCCTTGCGGGTCACGTTATACTTGTCCTCCCCGAAGGAGCGGAAGCCGATAACTGGGTTGTTGGCGTTGTTATTTACATCTACTACCGGGGCGAAGTTCACGTGCACCCCCAGGCGGCGGCACTGGCGGGCGATCTCGGCACCCATCTCGTAGATCAGCTGCTCGTCCTCGATGCCTCCCAGGGCCATCTGGTACGGAAACTTGGTGGTGCTGTCCAGGCGCATGGCAAGGCCCCACTCGGCGTCTATGCTCACCATCAGCGGCACCTTGCTTTCCTTCTGGTAGCGGTTGGTCATGTGTGCCTGCCGCACCGGCCCGCCCTGGAAAAAGATCAAACCGCCCACTTTATACTTCCTGACCAGGGCGCTGATGGAATCCACGTGCGCCTGGTTCTTGTTCGAGTACACCGGGATCATGATCAGCTGGGCGATGCGCTCCTCCGGGCTGAGCTTGTTGAACACCGAGTCCACCCACGCCTGCTTCGCATTCAGAAAAGGAGGGTCGGTGGCCGGGTTGAAAACACGGGCTGCCGCTTTTTCGGTGCTGCTACGGCCAGTCTTAGGTTTGTGCTTCTGTGAAAAAGCTTGCATTGGCCCAAAGAGGTACAGGGCAAAGAGGATAAGCAAAAAGTAAGGTCTATTTCTCAAAGTGCTGATTGGTTAGCTCTAACAGGTTTTGATGCAATTTAAGGTTATTCAGCAAAACTTTACGGCAAAAGCGTCGCATAACACTAGTAGAACAGGAGATAGTAGAAACATAAATAACACCTGATTTTAGTTTCGGGCTTTTGCAGACCGCTCCTGCTTCCTATCTTTAAACTTTGTAAGCAACATGCTTGCTGCCAATACCCTAAAGTACACCCATACACTTGCGCTACCTGCCTCTTATGCTTATCCTTTTAAAAAAGCAGCGTGCTTTTTATAGCCTGTTTTTATTGCTGCTTAACTTTGCCGTACTGGCTCAAACTCCATCTCCCAAGCGCGAGTTCAGGGCGGTATGGATTGCTAGCGTAGCCAACATAGACTGGCCTGCACAAAAAGGGCTTTCGACAGAGGCGCAACAGAAAGCATTTACGGCTATACTTGATGATCATCAGAAAAATGGCATGAATGCAGTTATTGTGCAGATACGACCAGCTGCTGATGCTTTATACCGCAGCCAACTGGAACCGTGGTCGGAGTGGCTAACCGGCAAGCAAGGCAAAGAACTGAGCTCTCCCTACGACCCGCTGGACTTTATGCTGACTCAGAGCCATCAGCACGGTATGGAGTTCCACGCCTGGTTTAACCCTTATAGGGCAACCTTCGATGCCAAAGCCATCACAGCACCTGACCACATCACCAGGCGCAAACCGGAATGGTTTATCAAGTATGATGGCAAATTGCTTTTTAACCCAGGTATACCAGAGGTGCGTACCTACATTACATCAGTTATTATGGATGTGGTGAGGCGATATGACATTGACGGGGTGCATTTTGATGACTATTTCTATCCCTATCCTGTTGCCAACACCGCTTTCGCTGACGACAGCACCTTTACCCGCTACAATAACGGCTTCCGCAACAAGAACGACTGGCGTCGAAATAATGTAGATCTGCTCATTAAGGGAATTTCAGATAGTATAAATGCCGTAAAGCCTTACGTGAAGTTCGGCATCAGTCCATTTGGTGTCTGGAAGAATAAAGCTGAAGATCCGGCTGGTTCTGCCACCCGTGCTGGTGCGCCTACCTATTCCACCCTCTATGCCGACACCCGTAAATGGATGCAGTTAGGATGGATAGATTACTTAGTACCGCAGGTATACTGGCACATCGGCCATAAGGCTGCTGACTATAAAACAATTGTGGAATGGTGGTCTCTGAACTCCTTTAACCGCCACTTGTACATAGGCCACAGTGCGTACAAAGTTGGTACCGATGCCAATGCCGCTTGGCAAGACTCAAACGAAATACCGCGGCAACTGCGCCTGAACCGCTCTTTGCCCGCCGTAGGAGGAAGTGTCTATTTCAGCTCTAAATCAGTTTTGAAAAATACGAACCACATGCAGGACTCGCTTCGATCTTATTACTGTTATCCAGCTTTAGTCCCGCTGATGAACTGGAAGCAAGCAAAGCCTTTACCCCCTACTACCATCGTGCGGGCACAGCAAACAACAAAAGGTGTATACCTACAATGGCAGCCTGTGGCAGATGCTAGATACTACCTTATTTATCGCCTGGAAAAAGACCGATTCTGCGACACGCCCATCTGGAATAAGCAGTATTGGGAGCCTTTTCACGCTGAGCTAAACAACCCAGCGCGCATTGTTGCCAAAGTATTCAGCAACACCACCCGCTACCTGGATGTGGCACCTCTGGAAGAAGGCAAGTATACGTATGTTGTCACTACACTGGATAGGCTGCAGAACGAAAGTGCACCTTCTCAGAGCGTAACTTTGACTTATAAAAAGTATTCTTTGTAAGGCTTCGGTTACTTTGAGTCAGTCTGAATTTTAAACTTTGCAAGCAAAAACCTAGTATAAACTGGCTGCTTATCCAAGCCCGACATCCAGGATCATCATCACCACGAAACCAGCGATCAGCCCGAGCACGGCTACATCGGTGTTTTTATCGCGCTGCGTTTCAGGTATAACCTCCTCCACCACTACATAAATCATGGCACCGGCTGCAAAGGCTAGTGCAAAAGGTAATGCAGGCTCAATATAGACAACGGCTATAGCCCCTAAAACGCCAGCAACAGGCTCTACAATAGCCGACAGCTGACCGTACCAGAAGCTTTTAAAGCGGCTGACATTCATGCGGCGCAAAGGCATGGCCACGGCAAAGCCCTCTGGAAAGTTTTGCAGACCAATACCAAAAGCCAGCGTTATAGCAGCTGTGATACTTACGTTATCCATACCGTTTGCAGCAGCTCCGAAAAGTACGCCTACTGCCAGTCCTTCGGGTATGTTGTGTATGGTAATAGCAAGTATAAGAAGTGTGGTGCGATGCCAGGTGGTTTTTACGCCTTCTTTCTCGCTTTCTTCAAAATTGATGTGCAGGTGTGGCGCCAGCTTATCAAGGCCGAAGATAAACAGGGAACCAGCCAGGAAACCAACTGCGGCAGGCATCCAGATCATTGTAGGGTACAGCTGTTCAGAATATTCAATAGCCGGTGCCAAAAGCGACCAGAAACTGGCGGCCAGCATCACGCCTCCCGTAAAGCCAAGCATAATATCCTGCCAGGTACGGTTAAGCTCTTTAAAGAAGAAAACCATACTTGCGCCAAGCGCCGTTACCAGCCACGTAAAAATTGTTGCGAGCAAAGCCGCATATACAGGACCGATTTCCTGCAGAAAAGATTCTAAACTTTCCATCATAATGTTATGTCAGCTGCTAATACCGCCCGAAGGTACAATTTGTTTCTCTGGTGTAGCATTGCTTAACCATTTCTGTTTTTGATTAGCTGTGCTATGAAGCCTTGCATGCGATCATAGTGAGAGCCTTTCCAGTACACGCGCTTGCAGGAGGGGCACTGATAGAACTCATTAAAGTATAGCCGGGTTTTGGGTGGCAACTGCTCCATTATACATTCCTTATCTACCGCAAGTACAGGTGTATTACACTCCAGGCAAAGCCTAAATGGGCTGAAACTGTCCCATAGATCGAAGCGCCTAATTACCTCCTCCAGTTGCTCCTGCGTGTGCTGCGAGCGCAGCCAGTACCCCCAGGTGATTACCTTCTGCTTCAGCAGCCCGATATCCCGCGTCAGCACCACTAGCTGTTGCTCCTGTGCCAGTTGAGCAATGGTGTTATCAGATAAATCTGTTTGATAATAAGTTTTTACACCTAACATGCGCATGCTTTTAGCCAGCGTACCCAAATGCACATCAAGTATAAACCGCTTTGGTGCAGGATGATTTTTAGAGAAGGAATAGCCTACAGGCCAGTTATACTTTGCATCTACAGGAAAAACATCTACCTCGTCGCCTGCACTTATTGCCTGCTGCAAGGTTGCTGGTTTCTTATTCAATAAAATCACATCTACCTCCGGGTGCGGCACCCCCATGGCTTCAATCGCATCTTTTACTGCCGGAGCACCTTTGAAAGTATAAGAGATTGTTTGATCCCTCTCGCGCTTCTTCAAAAAGTCTTGTAAGGCTCCGTGAAAGCGGAAGCTGGCAGTGTTCATTTCATCTTGCATGCTACCACATACGGAAATACAAATTCTGCTTGCGTATCAGGATGAATTAATTGCGCGGCTGTCTCAGCTATTGCACCTCTAATGATGAGCCCCATTCAACAAAAAGTCTTGCATCTTAGTACCAACTTTAAGTGAAAAGCTTCGGTAGCTGCTGCAGTAACGTATAGCCACCAAGGTAAGCCATCACCAGCACAACTAAAACCCCAAATATGGTAAGTATGATCGGATGGCGGTAATCTCCTACTATAGCTGGTTTATAGGCAGCATAAAGCATTGTGCCCAGCGAAAGCGGCAGAATAAGGCCGTTGAGCGCACCAGCAAGTATAAGCAGGCGCACAGGCTGACCGATAGTAACGAAAATAGCTGTTGAAATAAGTATAAATCCGATAATTACCCAGTTCTCATGTTGCTGTATTTTAGGACTGAACGATTTCAGAAAAGAAACAGAAGTATAAGCTGAGCCAATAACAGAGGTGATAGCCGCAGAAAGCATCACCAACCCAAATAGCTTGTACCCGATAGGTCCTGCAGCCTGTTGAAAAACTGAGGCTGGTGGATTGGCAGGATCTAAGATGAGCCCTTTGCTCACCACGCCAAGCGCGGCCAGAAAGAGAAATATGCGGATAATGGAAGCTATTGTAATACCAGAAACAGCACTTGTGTTTACTTCAGATAAAGACTTTTCTCCCTTAATGCCCGCATCTAACAACCTATGCCCTCCGGCAAAAGTAATGTAGCCGCCTACAGTACCGCCCACAAGCGTGATAATGGCAATCACATCCACTTCATCAGGCAAAAAAGATTTAGAGAGAGCCTCTCCAACTGGAGGTGCCGAGGTAAAAGCCACAAACATAATCAGCAGAATCATCAGGAAGCCCATCACCTGCGCGAACCTATCCATTACTTTACCTGCCTCGCGCACCAGAAAAACAGCGATAGCCATAGCAGCGGCAATCATGGCTCCGGCTTCTGCAGATATCCCCAACAGCACGTTAAAGCCTAAGCCAGCGCCTCCCACATTACCGATGTTAAAGGCCAGTCCGCCCAGCACGATAAGTATGGAAAGCAGCACACCCAGCCCCGGCAGCACCAGGTTGGCAATGTCCTGCGCCCGCCGCTCAGATACCGCTATTACCCGCCACACGTTCAGCTGCACGCCAATATCAAGTATGATGGAGAGTAGTATCACAAAGCCGAAGCTGGCCATGAGCTGCTGCGTAAAAACAGTTGTCTGCGTCAGAAATCCGGGGCCGACTGCAGAAGTAGCCATCAGAAAAGCAGCACCGAGTAATACACTCCAATTTCTCTTTTGCTTTTCCATAGGTTATTAGAGTGCTTTAACCTGTATGCCTTCTGTTGTAAACACCTCCTTAATCTTTCGGGCAAAGTCGAGGGCGTGCGCACCATCACCATGTATGCAGATGGTATCTGCCTGTATAGTTACCTCCTTGCCCTGCTGCGACTGCACTTTGCTTTCTTTTACCATACGCACCACCTGTTGCACCGCTTCATTCTGATCGGTGATAAGTGCATTGGGGCTTCGGCGCGGCGTAAGGGTGCCGTCCTGCTGGTATGTTCTGTCGGCAAAAACTTCGTTAGCAGTTCTAATTCCTATCTTAGCTCCTGCTCGGATCATTTCGCTGCCAGCCAAGCCATAAAGTATAAGCTCCGGCGCTACTTTATAGATGGCCTCGGCAATGGCTTCAGCAAGCGAAGGATTGGTAGCAGCCATGTTATACATGGCGCCGTGTGGCTTCAGGTGATGTAGTTTTGCCCCTTCTGACTTGGCGAAAGCAGATAAGGCTCCCAACTGGTAAACCACCATGTCATATACTTCCTCACCGGACACAGCCATTTCGCGGCGTCCAAAGCCTGAGAGGTCGGGCAGGCCTGGATGCGCACCGATTGCTACGTTATGCTTGAGCGCTTGCCGCACTGTTTTCTTCATGGTGGCAGGGTCTCCGGCATGTAGCCCACAGGCAATGTTAGATGAGCTGATGTACTGTAACAGCTCCCCATCGTTGCCCATGTTCCAGGCACCGAAGCTCTCACCCATGTCGCAGTTCAGATCTACGGTATAAGTACTCATGCTTGCTGTTGCTTAAAATGAATGGCCTGTTTTAAGGCTTTGATATCTTGCTCTTGCTTAAAATATAACAGCTGTGCCTCCTCCAGGCTAACTTCTGTAAAGCGGATTGCTTTATTTGGCTGCACCTGCGCCAACTTCGGCAGGTCGGCTGAGATGATTTGCGCGATGCGTGGATAGCCACCAGTGGTCTGCGCATCGGCCATCAGAATGATCGGGTTTCCTCCTGCAGGAACCTGCACAGCACCATAATTAACGGCTGTAGACAGTAGCTCTGCTTCCTGCTCAAGGGCTAGCACAGTGCCTTGCAAACGAAAGCCCATCCTATCAGAATGCACCGTTACATTGAATTTATCTTTCCAGATGTAGCCCTGGCTGTTTTCTGAGAACAAGTCATATTCCGTTCCACGCATAGCTCGCAGCACAGGACTTTCTTCATAATCTGGCAGAAGTTCCGGGTCTGGTGACCAACTGGCTTCTGTAAACGCAGCGTTGGAGTTATGTAGCAGCAGTTCACTTAAAATAGCTCTGTTTGTTTCGTTGTACTCGCCAACCTGCAGTTCATCGCCAGATTTCAAGGCTCTTCCCTGTAAACCACCGATACCTGCCCGCAGGTAGGTGGCACGACTCTGCATTACCTTAGGAACAGCTACACCTCCAGCCACAGCCAGGTACCCATAGTTACCTAGTAAAGGCTTTCCAAAACGCAAAATACTACCTGCTTTTACCAGCACCGGCCGCCACAGTCTTACAGGTTCCTCATCTATACTTGCTGACAAATCTGCACCACCAAGCGCAATCAAAGCTTCTGCATCAAACCTGATCTCCGGCCCTTGCTGCGTTAGCTCTAAAACGGCTGCGTCTTCATCATTGCCTATCAATATGTTTATCATCCTGAGCGCCAGTTTATCCATCGCTCCGCCCACTACTACACCAAGCTTTTGGTAGCCGTAGCGGCCAATATCCTGAACCGTAGTTAGCAGCCCTGGTTTTAGAACATACATACTCATGTCTGCGCCTCCTTTCTCGTTTTAAACTCTTCCTCAGAAATAGGTACAAACTTTACTTTATCGCCAGCTTGTAGCAGGCTTGGCACTTTTCTGGACGCATCAAAGAGTGCGAGCGGCGTTTGCCCGATAAGCTGCCAGCCACCGGGTGTGCTAATCGGATACACCCCTGTCTGCTCGCCTGCTACGCCAACACTACCCGCTGGTATATATGGCCGTGGTGAGGCTTTTCGAGGTGTGGCTATACGCTTGTCCATGCCCCCTAAGTATGGGAAGCCTGGGGCAAAGCCAATCATATGCACCAGGTATTCCTGAGCGCTGTGGATGTGAATAATCTCTTCTGCAGTGAGTTTGCAGTGGGCAGCTACTTCTTCTAAATCAGGGCCATAGTCGCCGCCATACAGCACTGGCAGCTCAACCACACGCACAGCAGGCGTTTCTTTTACCTCCAGGTTCAGGAGCAACTGCTGCAGCACCTGCACTACTTCGCCATAGGCATCTTTTTTCCCCTCCTGGCTCATCACCCAAGGGTCATAGTAAATAGTGAGGTTCGTAAAAGCTGGCACGTATTCCACTAAACCCCTGAATGGTTTATGCTCCAGTATGTCTGCAAAGGCTCGAATGCTGGCGTGCGTCTTGCTGTCTATCGTGTCTCCGAACTGCAGCACAATGGCCGTATCGCCAAGCGGGCACAGCTGGAAAGGTAACTTTTGTATCGCTTCTGTGGGCATAACAGGTTTATACTTGCCTCTGCTGCTGCGGGTTCAGATAGTAAGCTTTATTCTTGAACGGAACCAGCGCCAGCACCACCGCCTGCTCATAGAGTTCGCGCCTATCCACGGCATTATCAGTCAGCAAACCAATAGCGCCACCTTTCTGCTTTGAGTTGGTATGGCCGAACACTTTATCGTCTGCCTCACCTAACTCCAGCCCCTGCTCTACCAGCTCCTGCACCGCCTTTGGCAAAAAGAAGGTACCTGAGCGGGCCTTGCCTAGCTGCTCTTTATCCTGCACTACTACCCAGGCAAAAGCCGCTAGTTCTCCGTTAAAATTCTCAATGCCGCCTTCAATGCCAATCCAATAATCAGCATCAGGGTACTGCTCATAGGCACTGTTCACCCGGTTTAAAGCTCCCTGCAGCGTCTCCTGCTCGGTCATAGGTTGGTCGGCTACGCCAGAAGGCACATTGACAGGCGCTGCATCAAACTCATCTTCCGGAAACATCCGCTTTAGCCCGTCGAGCGCGGCATTTACTTTAACAGGATTTTTAGAGGCTACTACAACTTTGTAATTCATTTAGTAGATATTAGTATCTAGATGTTAGATTTTAGACTATTTCATAATTTGATCTCACAGCTCATACCGCCAGTTTGAGCGAAGCGGTAACTGGTGAGTACACATGAGGCCAGTTTGTAACTGGCGTAAGTATACTGCATTCATGTCTTCAAGCATCCCCCATCACCTAAAGAAAACAAATTATTCTGAGAAGCAGCGGCAGAAAGTATAGCCATACTTCCTTTCGTTGGGATTAAGTATATTTGAGTTATATGAACAAGAAGCAAAGAAACTTACTGATAGCAAGTATAGCGCTTATTAACGCAGGCGGAATAGCCTCGTGCAGCAAGCCAGCAGCAAATTCTACTAGCACTATACCTGTTGAGGCTGGTGTCTCCGAAGAACTGGCAACCTACCGCAAACAGGTGCTGAGCCAGATAGCCTACGACATCAACCTCACTATACCAGAGCAAAAGCAACAGCCGATACAAGCATCAGAAACCATAACATTCCACCTGGCAGACAACTCGAAGCCCCTGCAACTGGATTTTAAAGAGCAGCCAGACCACTTGAAGCAAGTATGGGTGAATGGCAAGCCGGTGGAGGCGCGTATCGAGGAGGAGCATATTATACTTCCGGCAGCACACCTGAAGAAAGGGCAGAATGAGGTAAAGGTTGAGTTTATAGCCGGTGACCTATCGCTGAACCGCAATGCAGATTACCTCTATACTTTGCTGGTGCCCGACCGTGCCCGCACTGTCATGCCTGTATTCGACCAGCCTAACTTAAAAGCTACGTTCAAGCTGACACTAACCTTACCGAAAGAGTGGAATGCACTGGCAAATGGTACACTACAAGACTCAACGGTAAACGGGCAGGTTAAGACCTATACTTTCGCTACTTCCGATACCATACCAACCTACCTCTTCTCTTTTGCAGCAGGTAAGTTCAAACACGTGCAGCGCGATATGAGCGGTACCACCATGCACTTCTATCACCGCGAAACAGATGCTTCCAAATTAGAAGAAAGCCTGGACCCGATCTTTAATATCCACCGTGATGCGCTTACATTTTTGGAGGATTACACCAAGATACCCTACCCTTTTCAGAAGTTTGATTTCGTAGCCATACCTGATTTTCAGTACGGCGGCATGGAGCACGTAGGTGCAATCCAGTATAAGGCATCCAGCTTGTTTCTGGATGAGGGAGCCACAAAAGATCAGAAGATATCTCGTTCTAACCTCATCGCCCATGAAACAGCCCACATGTGGTTCGGTGATTTGGTAACGATGCAGTGGTTTAATGATGTGTGGATGAAAGAGGTGTTTGCCAACTTTATGGCAGATAAGATCACACAGGTAGCGCTGGAGGACTCTAACTTCGACATGAAGTTTTTGGTAGATCACTTTCCGGCAGCGTATAGTATAGACCGCACCACCGGAGCCAATCCCATTCGCCAGCCACTGGACAACCTGAACAATGCCGGCTCGCTTTACGGCAGCATTATCTACCACAAAGCACCTATCATGATGCGCCAGTTAGAGCGCCTGATGGGCGAAGAAGCGTTTAAGCAGGGCCTGCAGGAGTACCTGAAGAAGTATGCCTACCAGAACGCTACTTGGCCCGACCTGATTCAGATTCTCGATGCCCGCACTTCGGCTGACCTGCAGCAATGGAATCAGGTATGGGTAAACGAGCCGGGCCGCCCCGTTTTCAGCTATGACATGCAATCAGCAGGTGGCAAAATCGAATCGCTACGTATAAAGCAGCGCGGCGAAGACGGCTCTTCCAGAGTATGGCCACAGTTCTTTGAAATTGCTTTGGTGTACCCAAACCGCATAGAGGAACTGACAGTGGATATGACCCAAAGTGAAGTCATACTTGATGAGGCCGCTGGAAAAGAAAAACCGCAGTTTATACTTTTTAACTCGTCCGGGCAAGGGTATGGCGTGTTTCCAGTGGAGCAGGCCATGCTACAGCAACTGTATAAGTTAGAGAATCCGGTGCAACGTGCCTCTGCCTACATTAACCTTTTTGAGAACATGCTGAATGGCCGAGAAATCACTCCTATGCAGCTGCTTTCTTTTTACCAAAATGGCTTAACGCAGGAGCAGGAGGAACTGAACATAAAGCTCATGACGGGTCAGCTTAGCGAGATCTACTGGCAGCTGCTTACACCGGCACAGCGTCAGGCTTATGCCACGCAGCTAGAGCAAAGCATATGGCAATCTATGCAGCAACAGAAATCTGCGAACGTCAAGAAGCTGCTGTTCAAAACTTTCCAAAGTATAACCTTGTCGCAACAGGCGCAGGATAAGCTGTATGCTATCTGGAAAGATAAAAAAGCGCCGGCAGGTGTTAAGCTTAATGAGGATGATTATACTTCGCTGGCACTGGCCCTGGCTGTACGGGATTATAAAGCAGATAACATTCTACAACAGCAACTTACCCGCATTCAGAACCCTGACCGCAAAAAGCGCCTGGAGTTCCTGATGCCGGCTTTGTCTGCCGACGTGCAGGTGCGCGATGCCTTTTTTGCCTCGCTGGCCGAAGCGGAGAACCGGGAGAAAGAATCTTGGGTTGGCTCAGCCTTAGGCTACCTGCACCACCCGCTGCGGGCACGGACTTCTGAAAAGTATCTACCCCAGAGCCTGGAACTGCTGGAAGAGATACAGCAAACAGGAGATATTTTCTTTCCCTTCAATTGGCTCAGCGCTACTTTTGACTCTTACCAATCACCGGAGGCGGCAAAGGTAGTGCGGGACTTTCTGGCTGCACATCCAAACTACAACCCGAAGCTAAAGGCAAAAATACTGCAGGCGGCAGATGGTTTGTTCAGGGCTGAAAAGCTGGTGGAGAGGAAGCAGGCAGGTAGTTAAATTATTCGTACAGGTAACGCTCACATCAAAGGAAACAAAACTTATTTAGCACCTAGTATGAGCTTCTCGGCATGAACTCATTTCTCCGATAGATACCTTAAAGATTTGATTTATACCAGAACCAAATTACAGTAGCAAGCACATCTAACATCATAAAACAGAAAAGCCCGGTAGTACCGGGCTTTTCTGTTTAAAGTATAAATTACGTATTATTCTTTCAGAAGTCTTACGGTATGGCTACCCTCCTGGCTTACAACTTTCAGGAAGTATAATCCAGACTTCAGGCGTTTATCGCGCAAGTCAAGTCTAAAGCTGCCATCACGTAGGCGAGCTGGTCTGTCATAAACAATGTTGCTGTAGTTATCATACACCACCACCTGCACCAGGCCATCTGCTACACCTTCCAAGGTAATCTGGGCATAGTCAGTAACAGGGTTAGGATATACCTTCATCACCACGGCTGGTACCTCAGGCTGCGCTGGCTCTTCGGATTCGTTGCCGCAGGCGTTTTGCTCCTCACAAGTGCCAAGCGTAGCGCCTAACTGCAGGTAGCGCTCTACCAACTGGATCGGCACACACAGACTACGCTCTCTGCTCTTAAAGCGCCCAGGTGTGCTGTAGCAAAGCTCTACCATTGGGATACCAGCTATTGGTTTGCAACTTACGTCTACTACACAAACCTGTACTGTATCTGTAGCTGTGTTGCCATTGCTGTCAGTAACTGTCACTGTGTAGGTCGTGGTTTCTTTGGGGCAAACCTGTATGCTTTGTCCGGTCTGGCCGTTGCTCCATGTATAGGTGTATGCTCCTGTTCCACCAGTGGCTGTGCTGGCTGTTAAAGTGGCACAAGCCTGCGGCGGATAACCATAGTATACTGTCTGGTTTTTGCCTGCGTCTACCATCACTGGCTCTGCAAACTCAAATCGTGTGAGCACAGGCAAGTGGTCAGAAGTGGTGTTTACATAGTTCTGAATGTAAGAGAACGGAATCACCAATCGTTCTGACCCTTCTATATATTCATCAAAAAGCTCATCGCTGATCGTGATATGGTCGATCACATTATCTTGTGTGATAAAAGAGCGCAAACCGGCCTCACTTAACGACAGCGATACAACCTGATAGGCACTATCCTGCACAAAAAGCTGGTAAACAGTTTCTCCCCTGCCAATGGATTCATCTACATCATCATTATAATCTCCGAGCAGGATGAGGTTGGCATTTGGGTAATACTGATCTAGTGTATCCTTCAGCGCCTGCACATCATAGGCTCGTCGGGTAAGATCTGCATTGCTGGAACCTGATTTAGAGTGCACGTTAATTAGCTGAATACGCTGCTTTACACCTTCTATGGTCGCATCTACTGTCAGCATGTAAGGCAACCTGCCACTCGACCAGAAGGACGAAGCATCACCAGTGGGGTAATTGTTCAGCAAGGCAGACTGGCCAGTGCGGGCGGCATCGTAAAGCTCCTCGAAAATTACGCGCTCGTTTACAACAGAGATAACTTCGGTGTTATACAGGAAGCATAGCTTTTGTGCCGGAAAGCTCGGGTCGGGTCCGTTGAATGAGTAGGAATAGCGATCAGAGCAGACGCGGGCATACCCCGGTAGCATTTCCACTAACTGCTGTAGCTGGTTTTCGTCTGATATCTCCTGCACAGTAATGATGTCGGCATGCACGCTATCTAGCAGTGCAGCCGCGTTCTGCAACTGCAGCAGCTCATTGTTCGGGCCGAAATCAGGCTGTGTGGCTCCAAAGAACTCCATGTTCCAGGTCATCACATCCAGCGTTTTAGAAATGGCAATGTCGCTTCCTACTGGCTCATATACCTCTGTTCCAAGCAGATCTTCCCTAAAGCGTGGCAGGAGTTGCAGACTGCCTCTAAAGCTGCTGACAATGCCTGTTATACTTACCGGCTCCTGCGGTTTTAAACGTCCGACCAGGCTCTCTACATCTGCATCAATACGCAGGTCAACTGTACCTGTGCCGTCCGTAATTTGGTAGTTGCTTTCCGGGAACAGCAGTCCTTGGGTATCTACAAAAGTAGCGTTCGGTATAGTTACCAGCATTCCTTCCAGTTGGCGAAGCTCGGCTATACTTGCTACTATTGGCACTACTGGCGTGGTTGCCGGGCCAAAGCTTTCGATAGCAGTTATGTTAACCAGTTCAGGCATCTGATTAAACAGCTCTATAGTGGCTGTAATTTGAATGGAGTCGCCAATGGCAAAAGCACCTTCACCATGTACCTGCGGGTCGAATACGGCGATGCCAGCGGTAGAGTCCTGTAAATAAGCCGGTCCTCCAAACTGGTCAGTGGCTGTTAGCACACCACTTACTGTAACAACTGTGCCTACAGGCAACGTTCTGGCTTCAGCTATACTTCCCTCCTGCGGTTCCTCCGGGTCTGGCCCTGGGTTGCTGCCTCCGAAGCTCTGCCCTGTATTAATAGCATTATAGGTACTGGCGATAGGGCCGCTCCAGACAAAATCAGTGTAAGCAGTACCTGTGCCCGTCAACTGCAAAGAGTAATTCACAGGTGTTGCGCTTCCCTCTGTTACGCCTATGTCTTCGCTTTCCAGGCCAGCGGCAGGGCCAGCAGTAGCTGTCATCGTGCCTTCGTAGCTTAGGAACTGTACTACTTCACCGTCTGGGTTTACCAGTGCAATACCGTCTGGAGCACCATTCTGTAATCCGTTGATAGGGAAAAATACAGCTCCGTAGCCATAATCCTGGTTTGGAATGCTACCGCTAAGGTTTACAGTAGCATAAGCTGCTCCACCGTTTCCGTTATAAGCCACCAATTGCCAGCCGCTCAAATCTGCACCTGCATTTCCGGCTACCTCTACGCCTTCAGCAGTATCAGTTCCTTCGTTATCGTAGTGTATTTCATTGATAAAGACCACATCCTGCAGCGGCAGGAAAGTTTGGTTCGTGTTTACCTGGCCATAGTTCGAGGCGCTGCTCGCTGTCCATGCAAAGGCCTCATACGATGATCCTGCCCCTGTCAGCTGTAGAGAATAACCTACAGGAGAGTCACTGGCTTCAGCTACGCCAATGTCTTTACTCATCAAGCCATCAGCTGGACCGCCGACAGCAGCAAAAACACCTTCATAGCTCAGGAACTGAACTACCTCACCAGCAGGATTAATTAAAGCTATACCGTCCGGCGAACCGTTTTGCAGCCCGGCAATCGGAAAGAATAAAGTGCCGAAACCAGCCTGTTGATTCGGCAGGCTGCCAGTAAGATTAACTGTTGTATAGCTGCTGCCATTGCTGCCGTTATAGCCGATTAACTGCCAGCCCTCCAGGTTAGTACCAGCCAAACCTGCCACCTCCACGCCTTCGTCAGTGTCTGCTCCGGCATTGTCGTAATGTAGTTCGTTGATAAACACAATGGTAGAAGATGGCTCTGGTTGTGGTTCCGGGTCTGGTGTAGGGTTTCCACCGCCAGATAATAGTATTTGGCCAGCGTTTACAGCTCCGAAGGTGTTTGCTGCCTCTGCTTGCCAGGTAAAGTCTGCATAACCGTTGCCGGCATCAGTACCTGCCAGCTGTAGTGAGAAGTTAGCTGGCGTTGAACCGCTCTCGCTAACGCCAATATCCTGGCTGGTCAATCCACTAGCAGGGCCAGCAGTTGCTGTAAACGCACCTTCGTAGCTAAGAAACTGCACCACTTCGTTAGAAGCGTTCACCAAGGCCACTCCGTCAGGAGCACCATTTTGTATGCCGTTGCTGGGATAAGTCACAACTACGAAGCCATACAAAGAATCGCCGGGGATCAGGCCTGATAAGCTGCGAGTGTCGTAGGGCGAACCGTCGTTGCCGTTATACAGCACAACACTCCAGCCAGACAAATCGGTGCCACTGGGTCCAAGAATCTCTATGGCTTCGTTGACATCGGTACTTTCGTTGTCGTAATGTATTTCGTTAATGAAGATTTGCTGCGCAAAGGTTGCCGTGGAAAAACACAGGCAGACCAACAAACCCAGCAATTTAAGCGGGAGTAAAAAGTTTTTCATGCGATAGGAAAAGATGTATGTAAGATTAAACAAATGTTCAGCATCCTTATACTATAGCTACCTCCATCAAACACTATCACATCTTGCCATAGTTATAGTACCTAATCTTTTACTAGA
>NZ_JBHTLD010000055.1:0-23451 GCF_042678745.1 Pontibacter rugosus
AAGTTTAGATTAGTTTAGTTTGTTTTAAGGTGAGAGAAAGCCCCGTCATTAAATGGCGGGGCTTTTCTCATATATGCTTTTTGTGACCCAGGTTAACGGTATTGGCGCAGCCAGTAAAGGGGAAACCTATTTACGCTCAACACATATCAGAAAGCCCTTTAACCCATTTTATACTTATACTCTGTTCATCACCAGCAGCCAAGATATTAATATTGCCAAGGGCATGATAGCCAGGAATAGCTTTAGCATTAAAACGGGCCCCGTTGTGCCGGAACGCCAGGAACCTCTGCTGAACGTATAGCGGGCACTAACAATCAAAGAGAAAAGCACCAGCACAGAAACAGAAATATGAACGATCTGCACTACCTGTGGCGCATCGGAGCCTGTAGCCCAAATACGCAACCCTATCCTCACCAGCCAGGGCACCAGCGCCAGAGAACAGAGCAGCGCCAGCAGTGTACCTAGCTTTATCCGGAAAAGCGTTAGCCAGGAAGCTAGCCCAAAAAGTGCCATACCTGCCAGCAAGGCCACATCAGCATAAGTATTTTTGGGCACCAGAATATAGCCCCTAAAGAACAGAATAACTGTTGCCGTGGCAACACCCGTTAAGAAGTACAGCAGATACCTTGTCATATAAGGGTATCATACTGCAAAATGGTTATTTAAGATATTTCTTCGGGATAGGCTGGGTAGCAGTTTCAGGGGTAAAGAGCAGGCTGGCAATCCACCAGCGGCCTTTATCAAAAACTAACTGATAGGTGTTTACTCCTCTGTCTTCTACCTTGCCTGTGGGGCTGCCAACTCTCGTTTCATATGTCTGGAAAGCGATGGCCAGATTGCCGAAACGCTCTGTTCGCAGTGCCAGCTGGTTCTCATAAAAGCCTATTTCAGCATAAGCCGGACCGTTGCTTTCAGCAAACTTCTCTGCTGTTGTTAAACGCACAAAGCTGCTGTCGCCCTTGTAGAACACACCGCCCATCTGTGCATTTGGCAGAAACAGCGCCTTAAACGCCTCCATGTCGCGCTGCTGCCCTTTGGGGCCGGAGATGATTTTTAAGCCTGCCGCTGTGATGGCTTCTATACTTGCCACATCTGCCCGCGGTGCGGGCTTCTGCTGGGCCTGGGAAGTATAAACTATACTGGCTATAAGCAGCAACGCAAAAAGGAGCTTCTTCATCGTTTACAGTTTTATCTAGTTGAACATTTCAGCGGCAGGAAGTATCCAACGTCCACGGGCAAACATTCTATTAGCTCGAACCTCTGCTATTATAGTAAGGGCATTCCTAGTCCAGGTACTGCCAATTCTGATTGATTCGGTCTGTCTTATTCTCGTTACCCACTATTAGGCTACCTTACCTCATCGCCCTAAACTAAATCGTACTGGCAAGTTGTATTTCGCACTGACGGCTTTACCCTCTAGCTTAGCTGGTTGCCACTTAGGCATTTTCTTTACCACTCTTAGAGCCTCATTGTCTAAGTCTTGGTCAACACTTTGCGCAACAACGGGATTGCATAGTTCACCGTTTTCGTCCACAATAAAGCTTATTACAACTACACCACTTATGCCCCTGCGTTGGCTTGAAGCCGGGTAACGGGTGTTCTGACCAAGAAACCTTAGCATGGCTTGTTCACCGCCAGGAAATAATGGCTTTTCGCGGTAAGGTACAAAGGCTACTTCTTTGCCCTTCTCATCGTAGCACTTGCCGCCCAGGCGCTCTCCATTTTCATAGAGCTCTTCGCGCTTTAATAAGCCAGATGTATAATAGGTTTTCAGTTCGCCGTGCATTTCGCCTTTGCTAAACTGAATGCTGTGCCTTTTGCCGTTAGGGAAAAAGGTTAATAATTGCCCATGGATTTTGCGTGGCTCATATACCGAAGTATAATATGCTTTTGATAAAGCTATATAATCTGAGGTGTCGGATACAATCTTGTAGAGCGTGATAATGCCATCCTTAGCTTTACCATGTTTTCGTTCTATCACCTCCACAAACTTGGCACCCTGCGGGTTGGTCATTGCCTGTCTGGTGGCATCGTAATACAGCACGTGCTTTACCTGTGCTTTGGCGGCATCAGCAAAAAATAAGATGGCGCCTGCCAGTGCCATAACTAGTGCAGACTTTAAGTTGGTTTTCATTAAATTGGTTGGTTTACTACAGCTGATAATAGGCAGCAAAAGTACAGAATAGCTATGGTTGCCACAACTGAGCATCAGGCAAACTAAACAGTGCAATTACATTTTTAAGAACAAAACCTATAGCTGGCTGTATAGCTATCTAGAGTTGCCATAAAGCACGGCACTCCCTCCATATCTACTATGAGCAAAGCGAAGAAAGGAACGAGAGATACAGCAGACCAACAGGAAAAGAAAAGCCTGCGCGAACAGGCAAGTGCGCTTAAAAACTTGCCTACGTTTTTTCGGATGGTGTGGGACACCAGCCCTAGCCTCACGATCATAAACCTGCTGCTGCGCCTGGTAAAAGCCGCTCTGCCGCTGGCTTTGCTGTATGTAGGCAAGCTGATTATAGATGAGGTAATCCGGCTGCTGGATGTGCCCGGAGAACAAAGTCTCACCTACCTCTGGACCATTGTGGCGCTGGAACTGGGCTTGGCTATACTTTCGGACATCATTAACCGGGGCATTACCCTGGTAGATAGCCTGCTCGGCGACCTGTTTTCTAACCAAACATCTGTGGCGCTGATTGAGCATGCGGCTAAGTTGGATTTGGCGCAGTTCGAAGATGCTACTTTTTACGATAAGCTAGAGCGGGCGCGCCGTCAAACTGTGTCGCGGGTAGTGCTTATGTCGCAGGTGCTCTCGCAGGGGCAGGATATCGTTACTATTGCATTTTTGGCGGCCGGTTTGATTGCTTTCAACCCCTGGCTTATACTTATACTGCTGGTGGCCGTGATACCGTCTTTCCTCGGCGAGACGCACTTTAATGAACGTAGCTACTCCCTCTCCCGCTCTTGGACACCTGAACGCCGTGAGCTGGACTACCTGCGCTACATTGGTGCCTCCGACGAGACAGCCAAAGAGATCAAAACCTTTAACTTATCCGGCTTCCTGTCAAGTCGTTTTAAAGAGTTATCAGACAAATACTACCTGCTTAACAAAGGCATTACCATGAAGCGCGCTTTCTGGGGCAGCGCCTTGTCTGCGCTCGGCACGTTGGCCTACTACGGTGCTTACGTGTTTATACTAATGCAAACGGTGGCCGGAGTAATTACAGTCGGTAGCTTAACCTTTCTGGCTGGCTCGTTCAGCAGTATGCGTGGGCTGCTGCAGGGCATCATGACGCGCTTTTCACAGATAGCCGAGAGCGCTTTATACTTGCAGGACCTGTTCGATTTCCTGGCGCTACAACCACAGATCACACCACCCGCAAACCCGCTGCCTTTGCCTCGGCCTATTCAGGAGGGTTTTACTTTTGAGAATGTTGGGTTCAAGTATCATAACTCTGAAAGATGGGCTGTACGGCACCTATCATTTCATTTAAGAGCCGGTGAAAAACTGGCCTTGGTTGGGGAAAACGGAGCTGGCAAAACTACACTGGTAAAGCTGCTGGCGAGGCTATACGAGCCAAACGAAGGGCGAATACTTTTAGACGGCAAAGACCTCCGCGAGTATGACCTAAATGATCTGCGCCACCAGGTGGGTATTATTTTTCAGGACTACGTGCGCTTCCAGATGACCGCCTCCGACAACATCGCCATTGGCCAGATCAGTAACATCAGGGACAAAGAGCGCATACAAGGCTCTGCCCAGAAAAGCCTTGCCGACCTTGTGATTCAACGCCTGCCGGATAAGTATGAGCAGGTACTGGGCAAGCGCTTCAACAATGGCGTAGAGCTATCGGGTGGCGAGTGGCAGAAAGTGGCCTTGGCCCGCGCCTACATGCGCGATGCGCAGCTGCTTATACTTGATGAGCCTACTTCTGCGCTTGATGCCCGCGCTGAACATGAGGTATTCCTGCGCTTTTCGGAATTAATCGAAGGCCGCACTGCCGTGCTTATCTCCCACCGCTTCTCTACCGTGCGTATGGCCGATAGAATTCTGTTTTTGGAGCAGGGCCAGCTAAAGGAACTTGGCTCGCATGAAGAGCTACTGGCACAAAACGGCAAGTATGCGGAGCTGTTTCAGCTGCAGGCAAGAGGCTATTTGTAATTTTGAATAACTGAATGACTAAATTCTGAATGAGTAACTATGCGAACTGAAAGAAACTAGTTAAGAACATGTTTAAAATTCATCCTTTGCGCTGCAAAAGCCTGTAAAGGAACCTGGCTTCACGCTTTTCTCGCCCCATAGCGCTGCTATGAAGCTCTAAAACCGCTTTGCCAAAACCTATTCCATTCAGCTTTCGCTTGCAAAAACGAAATGTAAACAAGCTCTAACAAGTAGGTAAAGCTTACGCAGCTGGAGTATAACCTGTATTCACCCATTCAATTATTCAAAAGTCAGTTATTCAAAATTGCTTATTATTCAGCTTCTTTTCGTTTTAAGTCGACCCTGTGGCTAACTATAAAGCGAAGTATATCTCTGTCGTAGAATTGATAACCTGACGCACTTTGCTGAAACCACTTCAGGTAACCAGCTTCTACGCTCACGTTCTTGTGTACCGGATAGCTTAAGCCAAGGTAAATCCTGTTCTGATCAAACCTGTTGTTCGTGATGTTTTTGCCAGCGTTAAACATGAGCTCGTTGTTTAGCTTCGCTTTTAAAGGCTGCTGCCCGATCTTCAGCAAGGGATATTCTAAACTCAACCGATACCTAAAGCGGTAATTCGAAGTATAGCCTTCTGCCAGTTCTCCATCGGCAGTGTTTCTAAAGTACCTTCTCTCGGCTCGATACCGATGTGCTATCGTTAGCTTATGCAGGGGTTGCTTGTAGTCGAGTTGCAGATGTGGCCGAAGTTCCGGCACTACCAGCTTTACCGCTGCGTGTGGGTCATGAGGGCTTTGCAGGAAGTAAGCGAAACCGGCAGCAGCTTCCCATCCTTTCCCTAAAGTATAGCGCGCCTGCCCCCTTGTCAAGAACTGGTGCTGCTCATCTGGATTTATAAAGCGCCGCTCCTCTACTTCTACGTTGATGCTCCATCGCTCACTTAGCTCCAGTGTATTATTGTACCCGTACCATACTAACTGCTGGTGCGTCACCTCCTTGGCTGTATTTTGCGCCCGGAGTGAAGATGCCACTAATAAGCACCACAGCGCTAGAGATATTTTGCACATATTCATACTTGCAAATGTACTACCCCACAGCTTCACAAATATGGGGTGAAGCCGATCAAACGAAAATAATCCACGTGGAACGAAATCTTCTAAAACGGAAAGAAAAACGGAATAATAATAGAGGCTACAATCCAGAGCAGAATGTTGAGTGGTGTGCCTACTTTTAGGTAATCAGCGAAGCGGTAATTGCCGGGCCCGTAAATCATGGTATTGGTTTGATAGCCCATGGGTGTCATAAAACTTAAGGAGGCGGCATAAGCTACAGCCATCAGGAAAGGCCTTACACTCACCCCCATCTCTTCGGCTGTAACTATGGCAATGGGTGCCAGCAAAGCTGCCGTAGCGTTGTTTGACATAAAGTTAGTGGCCATAAAAGTGATAAAAAAGAAGACTGATAACAGCGCGTGTGGCCCATAATCTCCGACACCGTAAATCAGGTAGTCAGCCAAAAGTTTGGCAGCGCCGGTTTTTTCCAATGCTGCCCCCATCGATAGTACACCCGCCAGCATGAAAATCACTTTCCAGTCAATCACTTTGTACACTTCCTCTATTCGGATACCTCCCAGCATAATCAGCAGCATCACACCAGCCAGTGCACTTACCACAATAGGCATTAGGCCTGTTGCAGCAGTTACTATCACGCCTAAGCTGATGAGCAAAACCGGAATAATCTTACCATAGTTAAAGTGGCTGCGCTCTGTTTGGGAGATAATGAGCAGGTCTTCGTTCTGCCGTAGTTTACCTGCCTGAAAATTATTGGCTCCAATCAGCAGCACATCTCCGGCAGATAATTTTACATGGGTAGGCTTTTGGTGCAGAATTTCATCGCGGTGGCGAATAGCCAGCACCGAAGCGCCGTGGTTATAAGACCTGAAATCGAGTTCTTTAAGTGATTTGCCCTCCATGTAAGAGTTTGGCGTGATGATAGCCTCATACAGTTTGCTGTGGCTCATGCGCATGTCCTCATCTCTGAACTTGCGCTCCGACTTCAGCTTAACGCCTTTTTCCTGTTTCAGGCTTTTCAGTTTGTCTACTCCTATCCGCACCTTTAGCACATCATTGGCTTTAAGTATAAGTGTAGGGAAAACCTGTATCTTTTCTTTGCTGCGTGTTACCTGCATTACTTCTATATCCAGGTCACGTACCAGGCCGGATTTCTGTAGCTGCTGTCCTACTGAAGGGGAATCCGGCAATAATATAATCTCTGTCAGGTAATCTCCCAGGTCAAACTCTTCAGACAGGTTTTCGGAAAGCTTGCGGCTCGGCAAAAGGTGCCTACCCACAAAAAACATATACGCTACTCCCACTACTAGAAAACACAGGCCCGCCGGAGCAAGCTCAAACATACCTATAGGTTTTTCGCCCTGGGTCTGGGCAATGCCACTTACCAGAATGTTAGTAGATGTGCCGATAAGTGTACACACACCTCCCAGTAAGGAGCCAAAACTTAAGGGGATGAGTAGTTTAGAGGGGCTGACCTTTATATCGCGGCTTACCTGAATGACGACAGGCATCAGTAGCGCGACCACGGCTGTATCGTTAATAAAAGCTGAAAGACCAGCCGCAATAAGCATAAGCGAAAGCAGGCATAACAGGTAATTTTTTCTACCTATGCGTGTTAGGGCGATACCTACACTACTAAGAGCACCAGATTTAGAGATAGCAGAGCTGATGATAAACATGCTAGCTACCGTAATAGTAGCAGGGTTGCTAAAGCCTGCAAGTCCTTCTACCGGTGTTAGAATACCAGTTAAAACGAAAAGCAGCATGATCAGGACCGCAACCGTATCGATGGAAAGGCGTTCGGTTACAAACAGTATAACCGCCAGCACAATTATCCCTAAAACGATAATAATCTCGACAGTCATAAGCACAACATATCTGGTGGAGCACGATCTCTGGCTTGCCAAACCAACTAAAGGCGGCAGCAGGTGGGGTAAACCTGTACCCTAACCTATGCAGAGTACCTTCCGGCGTTATACTTTACTGTGGGAGTGTTAGTTACAGCTTATTGATTTTTAATCCAGGCTTCAGCCTGATTATAAGAGGTAAAACGAGAAAGGGGAAGTTGACTTTTATTGACCATATCGTCTATCTGCAAGGCAAAAATATGATCATCAGGCTCTATACTGGCAGCTATCTTAAGGCCAGCATCCATTAGGAGCTTATGCGCCTCTACATGAAGGCACATCACTTTCTGTGGGTGCGTTATCATGTTGCGTAAATCCAAGAGTACAGAAAAACCGGGCACCGTCAGATCAATTGTTTTCTGTAGATCTTCAAGATAATCAGGAGCTACAGAAGTATTCTTCCAAAATCCTTTAATTGCCAGATAAATTCTTTTCTCTGCACTACTGTATAGCAGCTCGTAACTTTTGTTTTGTGCTACCATGATATTCGCGGTTTCTGGTGCGGTATGTTCGCTAGTTTTATACATTGTCTCTTATCACATACGCATATATCCGTATAAGTACTTAAACTTTAAAAGTATTCTATAAGCCCTCAAGCCAAAAAAGATTGTTCTTTGGACAATTACCCTTTAAAATCAGTATAAATACTTAATATGCAAGATAGGTAAAAATGCATCCCCAAAATAAATGCAGCTGCTTATATTTGTAAAACGCCAATTATTTCATGTAAGATTCCGTTCTTCACTTGCTGATCAGACTGCTGGATGCGTAAACCGTTTACCAGTGTATAATCCTTTTTGCGGTAGGTTGTAAGGCTTGTTCCACCAATGGTTTTTATAGAAGATCCATCTTTCATATCCTTTTCCTGGTAGGAGCCTAGTATGATATGGTTAGAAAGAATTGCCCTTAAACGCTCTGGCGACTCCTGCTGCAGACTCTGTAGCTCACTTTCAGGAGGAGCAAGCAAGGTAACAGGCGCATCGGCAGACAAAACTGGAGCCAAACCTGCCTTCGTTAGTAAACCAGCTAACACAGGTCGCTCCTGTATAACATGCTGTAAAAGAGATTGTGGTTGGCTCTGGGCAATTGATACCTGCCAACAAGCGAGAATGAGTGCAACTAAGGCAATTCTATGGTATATATAGCTGTAGCGTAACGTCATAGTGGTATAGGCTGTAGTATAGTATACGTATAAGCACATAAGAGCATGCTTAAATTTTATACTTTGCGCTGCAAACTCACTTAAACGAACCTGGGTTCACGCTTTCCTCGCCTTATAACGCTGCTATAAAGCTCTAAAACAGCTTTACCAGAACCCTTTCCAGGCAGCTTTCACTTGTAAAAACAAAATTAAAACAAGCTCTAGACAGCTAACGTTTCGGCTAACCTGCTACTTTCCTGCTAGCACTAGAACATGCGCCAGTTAGCAATCTGATTCACAAAGCTTGGCAGCGCCTGCGGCACCAACAGCAGGCTTAGCAAAAACCCGTATAAGGCACCGTAAAGGTGGGCATCGTGGTTGATGTTATCCCCCATGCGTTTACCCGAGAAGTAAGAATACATCATGTACAGCACACCGAAAATAAAACCAGGAATACAGATAAAGGCAAAGAGGCAGATATCCAGGGTTGGATAAAATAGTATACTTGCAAACACAATAGAAGACACACCACCTGAGGCACCCAGCGCACGGTAAGGCGGGTCGTTACGGTGCTTAAAAAAAGTCGGGATGTCTGATACAATAATACCGCCCAGGTACACGAGCAAGTATAATAGCACACCGGTTGTATCGCCATACACAGATTTAAAAACAAGCTCTACCACATCTCCGAAGAAGAACAGCGTGAACATGTTAAACAATAGGTGCGTGAAGTCAGCGTGTAAGAACCCTGAAGTAATAAAGCGATACCAGGAGTTATCCCGCTGCACGGCATAAGGCTGAAAAATCCACTTATGCATCAGGCTTTCGTTTTGCCAGGCATATAGCGAAATACCTACAGTTATGATGATAAGGATGATGGTAACGCTCATGTTTAAATTTTGAATGAATGATTGAGTGAATTCTGAATAACTGATTTTTGAATGACTGAATCTTTGCTGCCGTCTTATGAGTATCCTGGTAGCAATCCGCAACTGCCTTAGGGCTTTGCCACCGAAATCCTTTCAGGATGATTATGATTATAGGGAATAGTAACAGGAAAAAATAAAAATTTACTCATTCGCTCAACCACTCATTCACAATTAAAACTAACTGTCCCGCTCCATTAGCTGAAGCGTGAGAGCACGTATAGCTGCCTTTCGATCTTCGGGTAGCTGAATGGCATTGAAATGCTGCATGGCCTTCTGGAAGTATACTTCTATTTGCTGCTCCGTTTGCTGGCGGATGCCAAGTTGGTCATAAATAGTTGTGATGGCTTTTACCTTGTCAGCCGCAATACAATCATCGCCCTGGTTGCGCCAGTTGTGGATGATGTTCAGCTGCTCCTCGCTTGCCTGCTCCAGTGCTGTCAGCATCAGGAAGGTTTTCTTATCAGAAAGAATGTCGCCGCCTACCTGCTTGCCAAATTTGTTCTGGTCGCCATATACATCCAGCAGGTCGTCGCGCAATTGGAAAGCAATGCCCACATTATCGCCAAAGGATTTCAAATGCTCTGCATCAGCTTCGGGTGCTCCCTGAAGTATTCCTCCAAGTTCCAAGCTAAAGCCCAGCAACACTGCTGTCTTCAGCGTAATCATCTGGATGTATTCTTCCCGGCTCACCTGCTCGCGGCGCTCAAAGTTCATGTCCAGTTGCTGGCCCTCGCATACTTCGGCAGCTGTTTGGCTAAAGAGCTGCAGCACCTTGCGCAGCTTATCTGGCTCTACGCCCAGCAGTAGCTCATAGGCGCGCACGAGCATCACATCGCCGCTAAGTATGGCGGTGTTGGCATCCCACTTTTCGTGCACGGTTTGTTGCCCACGGCGCAGCGGGGCTTTGTCCATGATGTCGTCGTGCATGAGCGTAAAGTTGTGGAAAACCTCTACTGCCGCAGCAGGCAATAATGCCGTTTCAACCTCCTCATCGTACATTTCTGCAGCCAAAAGCACTAATAATGGCCTTATGCGTTTGCCGCCTAAGGCCATTATGTAGCGTATGGGTTCGTACAGCTCCGTCGGGTTTTCGCCGTAACGAAGCGTGGATAAAGTTTGACTTATCTTATTAGAAAGGGTGCTGATATCCACAGGATATTTAATGTTGTTTTAGTGTTTTAACCAGTTCCAGATCGATGGTGCGGTCATTCAGGTTGGCGCTCTTCACCTCTACCATCACCTCATCACCAAACGAAATAATGCGTTTTGTCTGGCGACCAATGATGCGATAGTTATCAGCATCCAACTCGTAGTAGTCGTCGTTAAGATCTGACAGGCGTACCATACCCTCGCACTTGTTCTCTTCTATCTCCACAAAGATACCCCATTCTGTGACACCAGACACAATGCCTTTGTATTGGTTGCCGATAGTATCTTTCATAAATTCTACCTGCTTATACTTGATAGAGGCACGCTCGGCGTCGGCGGCACGTTTCTCCATTTCAGAAGAATGGCGGCAACGCTCTTCATACTCCTCTTTGTCTGTGGTTGAACCTCCATCGAGGTAGTGCTGCAACAGACGGTGCGCCATCATATCTGGGTAACGGCGAATTGGGGAGGTAAAGTGAGAGTAATGTGCAAAAGCAAGACCAAAGTGACCTTCCGGCTCGGTGCTATACTTGGCTTTGGCCATCGTGCGGATAGCCAGGTTCTGCAGTACGCTTTGCTCCGGTTTACCTTCAATCTCAGCTGTCAGGTGGTTCAGTTCGTCAGAAATATCTCCGTCAGGATCTACTTTATAACCAAACTTACGGGCAAAAAGAGCAAAAGTAGCTAACCTGTCCGGGTCTGGATTTCCGTGGGTACGGTACACCATGGTTGGGCGCTTTTTGCCTTTGCCAAGGTTGTACACAAACTCGGCTACTTTTTTGTTGGCCAGCAGCATGAACTCTTCTATCAGCTTATGCGCGTCTTTGCGCTCCTTCACATAGACAGAAAGCGGCTTACCGTCTTCAGACAGGTTAAACTTCACCTCTGTTGTTTCGAAAGAGATTGCTCCGTTTTTAAAGCGTTTTGCCTGTAGCTTTTTAGCGATATTGTTCAGCGTATTCACCTCCTCGGCAAAGTCACCTTCGCCCGTCTCAATACGTTCCTGGGCTTCCTCGTAAGAGAAGCGGCGGTCGGAGTAAATAACCGTGCGGCCGTACCAGGTATCATACAGTTTTCCTTTCTCGTCCAGCTCAAACACGACAGAGAAAGTTAGCTTCTCTTCGTTTGGCCTTAATGAGCAAAGGCCGTTAGAAAGGCGCTCCGGTAGCATCGGAATGGTTCGGTCCACCAAGTATACCGATGTGGCTCTATGGAAGGCTTCTTTTTCTAAAATTGTTTTTGGGTGCACATAATGCGTTACATCAGCAATGTGCACGCCTATTTCCCAGTTACCGTTTTCTAGTTTCTGAATAGAAAGGGCATCGTCAAAGTCTTTCGCATCGGCGGGGTCTATGGTAAAGGTGGTGACATCTCTAAAGTCCCGACGCTTGGCAATTTCGCCTGCAGTGATCTTATCCGAAATAGACTCTGCCTCCTCTTCCACCGTTTCCGGAAACTCAAATGGCAAACCGAACTCAGCCATGATCGAGTGAATTTCAGCCTCATTTTCGCCAGCTGGTCCAAACACACGAATTACTTCGCCTGTTGGGTTCTTGTCTGGCTTATCAGGCCATTCAGTAATTTTGACCAATACTTTATCGCCTGAGTTGGCTCCGTTCAGACCACGCTCTCCTACGAACACATCAAAGTATAGCTTTTTGAAATCTGGCACTACAAACCCAAAGTTTTTCGATAGCTCCATGATTCCCACTAACTCGGTTCTAGAACGCTCCAGCACCTCAATTACAACACCTTCCTGGCGACCACCGCGCACCGTTGGAGAGACCTCCACCTTCACGACGTCGCCATCCATGGCATAATTCAGGTTTTCACGGAACACGCGCACGTCTTCTTCGCGGCCTTCTGATACAATGTAGGCATACTTGCTATTCGCTAAATCTACACGGCCCGTTATGATGTCCATTTTCAGGTTCATCATATACTTATCGCCATCTACCTGCAGCAGCTTGTTTTCATTTTTCAGGGCACTTACAATGCTCTCTACCTGCTCACGGCCTTTCTGGTCAATAATGCCAAGACGGCGGAACAACTGGCGTACCGTAAATACGGTATCCGGGCTGTTAGAGAAAACTTCTAAAACGAGTGCCTTCGCTGATTTTGGGCCTCCTTTGCGAGATGAGGCGTCACCTCCTCGTTTAGAAGAGGAATCTCCTCGAGATGATGATGACCTGCCTCTAGATGAGTTCTTTCCGCTGGAAGATGATTCGCCCCGTCCTCTGGAGCTGTTGCGCTTGTCACGGCTTTCGTCGCCGCTTTTATTCTTTTTACTTCTCATGTATCTTTTTAATGCATCTGCGGTCGCTAAAGCAGCAACCACTTCTATCTTACAATGTTTCGGGTAAATAGTTTATTCTCTATACGCCGGAAGTAGCTGTAAGGCTAAAGTATGCGGTTATTTTCAGGTGAAGTTATATAGAATAATCTATATAAATAGGGTTAACGTGGTTTTATGATTTTGGAAGGGTTGGTGATGTGTGGTACAATGAGAGGTATGGAAGACCAACTGTTGTCTCTATCTAAAGCATCAGCTTGTGACTCGACTGCCGCTGCTTATACTTTCATTGTCCCTACTTGCAGCATCTTCAACCAAGCTATTCTTGCTAGTTTCTGTTCATCCTCCAGCTCCCAAACAACAATCGTTGCACTTTATACTTTATACTTTATACTTTGGAGAGCTCACGGCCGCGGGGCCTCGTACTCGGGTATTGCGCTGTGTAGCCTTCCTTTGCTACCCTTCGGCCGCAATG
The DNA here is from genome assembly GCF_042678745.1 of Pontibacter rugosus. NCBI lineage: Bacteria > Pseudomonadati > Bacteroidota > Cytophagia > Cytophagales > Hymenobacteraceae > Pontibacter > Pontibacter rugosus. The sequence goes on from NZ_JBHTLD010000055.1 coordinate 13,127, forward strand.
CCCTTACGGGCACCGGAACTCTACAAGGCGCTCAACCCAAGGACTGGGATTTGGTTCCTGTAGCCACCACTGACGGAGCTCGGACTTCTCCTCCTCCTTGGAGGGGCTGGGGTGGGTTCTCCTGAATAGCTTAGCTCCAGCGCTTGTACCTAGAAGCGGCAGTTACAGATTTCCCTCCTTAGACAAAGAGGGGCTAGGGGTGGTTGAATTACAGCACCGTCAAAGTAAAGGCAGCTAAAGCAACTTTTACCCCATCCTGCCCATCCAATAATCCTGTAAATCCTGATTCAGACAAATAGACTTATAGCCCTGCCTTCATCCGCTCACGCTTTTCCTGCGCTTTGATGATATCCTCTGGCTCTCCTTTCGGAATGGCGCTGATGAGGGTGCGGGTGTATTCCTGCTGTGGGTTCTGGTAAAGTTGATCTGGGGTGCCGCTCTCCACAATCTGTCCTTTGCTCATGACCAGGATACGGTCCGACATGTACTTGGCAACAGACAAATCGTGGGTGATAAAGATGTAGGTGATCTGGAACTCATGCTTCAATTTGTTGAGCAGGTTTAGTACCTGCGCCTGCACCGACACGTCCAACGCCGACACCGACTCATCACAGATAATGCACTTGGGCTGTAGTGCCAAGGCCCGGGCTATACTTATACGCTGCCGCTGCCCACCTGAGAACTCGTGTGGATAACGTTGAAAGTGATCTGGCAAAAGTCCCACTTTATCAAGTAGTTCCATGGCTTTTGCACGTCTCTCTTTGTCATTCGCATAGAGTTTATGCACCTGCATTGGCTCCATGATAGCATCGCCCACGGTATGCATCGGGTTTAAGGACGCGTATGGATCTTGGAAGATCATCTGAAAATCGCGGCGGCTCTTGCGAAGCTCTTTTGGGTTGAGCTGTGCGATGTCCTGCCCCTCAAAAATGATACGCCCTTCGGTTGGCTCCACCAGGCGCAGCAACGCTCGTCCCAACGTAGTTTTACCACAACCCGACTCTCCCACCAAACCGATTGTTTCACCGGGCTGGATGGTAAAGCTTACCCCGTCTACTGCTTTTACATAGTCGGTAGTGCGGCCAAAGAAGCCTTTCTTGATTGGGAAGTATACTTTTAGATTCTCCACCTGCAGTAGCGGTGGCTTCTGTTTATTCTCGCGCTCGTGCTTTATGTCCGTAATGGTACCAACGTAGTTATTTACTACATCCACCAGCGACGGTTCTTGCACCTCTTTCTTCTTTTCGATGATATTGCCGAACTCATCTTCCTGCATAAAGTCAGACACCGTCGGAAGTACAGATTGTGCCTTCGCTGATAGTTTTGGCCGGCAGGCCAGTAAGCCTTTGGTGTAAGGGTGCTGCGGGTTGGTGAAGATATCCAGCACCTTTCCCTGCTCCACCAATTTGCCTTTATACATGACCAGGATACGATCGGCTATCTCAGCTACCACACCTAAATCGTGTGTGATGAAAAGTACTGCTGTGTTCTCCTTTACCCGTAGCTCATCAATCAGCTGTAGCATGCGTGCCTGCACCGTTACATCTAAGGCAGTGGTGGGCTCGTCGGCAATAAGTATACTTGGCTCGCAGGCCATGGCCATGGCAATCATCACACGCTGCTTCTGTCCACCTGAAATCTCATGTGGATAAGCATCATAAATCTTCTCTGGCCTTGGCAGCCTTGCCTTCTCAAAAAGCTGTATAGTACGTTCTTTGGCTTGTTTTTCTGATAAGTCAGTATGAAGCAATAGCACCTCCGCCACTTGTTTTCCACACGTATAAACCGGGTTTAGCGACGACATCGGCTCCTGAAAAATCATGCTGATCTCGTTACCGCGTATCTGCTGCATCTGCTTCTCAGGCAGCGATACCAGATCTACCTGCCCAAATTTCTCTGACTGAAAAATGGCTTCCCCTCCTGCTATCTTACCCGGCGGCGTATTGATAAGCCGCATCACCGACAGCGATGTAACGGACTTACCCGACCCAGATTCACCTACTATGGCTACTGTTTCACCTGGGTAAACCTCAAACGACACTTTATTCACGGCTGTGGTTGTGCCACGGTGCGTGGAGAAAACCGTTTCTAATTCTCTGACCTGAAGTATGGGGATAGGTGTTGCCAAGGGTAAAATCAGTTTGTGCTTTTGGTAAAAATAAGCTTTTTTTCGAGATGATGCGTACTCTTCTGTTAGCTCTTAGAAGGCAGTAAGACTTAGTTGCTATCCTGGGCAACAGGCTATACTTTTGCTTTACTACTTACAACTGACAAATAACACCTATGATTAAAACGATCATTTTCGACCTAGGAGCTGTGCTGATTGACTGGAACCCGCACTACCTGTACCGCAAACTATTTAAGAAGGAAGCCGACATGCAACACTTCCTGGAAAACATCTGCACCCCTGAATGGAATGAGGAACAGGATGGTGGCCGCTCTTTGAAGGAGGCGACAGATATACTTGTGGCGCAGTATCCGGAGCAGGAAGAGAACATAAAAGCGTTTTATGGCCGCTGGGAAGAAATGCTGGGCGGTGCTATTGAAGGTACAGTTGCTATTTTTCGGGAGCTAAAGGATAGCGGCAAGTATAACATCTATGCTCTCACCAACTGGTCGGCAGAAACATGGCCAATTGCAGTAGAACGTTTTGAATTCCTAAACTGGTTTGACGGTGTGGTGGTTTCTGGTACCGAGAAAGACCGCAAGCCCTTTGATTCTTTCTACCACACCTTGCTAAAGCGTTATGATGTACATCCGTCTGAAGCCATTTTTATTGATGATAACCTGCGTAACGTGAAAGCAGCTGAGAAACTGGGAATAGAGTCTATTCACTTTACTTCGCCGGAAGAGTTGCGGAAGGCTTTAGAGGAGAAAGGGATTCTGTAGATCTCGCAGTGTGCGCAGCTCCTGCGAGCGTCTGGAGTGAATTATTGATTTTGAATAACTGACTTTTGAATAACTGAATTTTATATGATTGACTGACGATTCTTATACTTGCACTATTTCCTTTTGTCATCTTGGAAAGATCTTGGTTGCGGAGCGCGATAGCCTTCTCAGCTTGCCCACAGGATACCTACAGGATGACAAAAGGGAATCACCAAGTATATGACTTACCAAACTCTTTTGACTATTTCTTCCCACAACAGGAGTCAGTCAGTTATTTAATCATTCATTTATTCAAAATTAACAAATACAGAGGTCTTAAAACAATAGCGGCTGCCTTGTTCAGGCAGCCGCTATTGTTTTATACTTTGCTCTCTATTCTTTACAGACCTTGTTCTCTCTCCATCATGGATCTTTGTGCTGGCTGAGGCTCTTCTCCGAAAAACCGTTTCTGGTTAAACAGGATCAGCAGCACACCTATAAAAATGGCAGAGTCTGCTACGTTAAAAATTGGCCACAGCGACATAGGCTTGCCACCTAACAGCGGCACCCAATGCGGCACAATGCCTTCCCATATATCTACATAAAACATATCAACTACCTGCCCGTGAAACCAAGGCGTAGATGAACCATAAGGTGCATTATCAAACCAAACACCATAGAAGGTACTGTCGACTAGATTACCGATGGCTCCACCAAGTATAAGCGCTATGCACCAGATAAGGCCCTTCGGGGCTTTATGGCTGGCCAGGTAATACAGGTAATAGCCAATACCAAACATAGCCACTAACCGAAACATAGTTAACATAAGCTTACCATAGTCAGAGCCCAGCTCCACACCAAAGGCCATACCTGGATTTAAAGTATAGTGCAGTTTCAGCCAATCGCCGAGTAGCACTATTTCGCCGGGCATGCCCATTTCCATGTTGTAGTGCACGAGCAGCTTCACGGCCTGGTCTACCAGGATAACGGCCAACGCAGCCAGGTAATATTTCAGGTATTTCATATCTGTTCTTTATGCAGCTCTTTATAGACTTTAGATATTAGACGTTAGATTTTAGACTCTCCGCTGTATCAAAAGGCTAAAGAAGCCGCTGCAATATACTTCTTAAAGTATAAAAGCACCCGTACTTGCTACGGGTGCTTCTTGTTTTATACGGATGCTTTCTCCGTCTGTATCTGAATATATACTTTGTACTCGTCGATATCTAACAAAGTAGCACTGTCAAGCGTCTCTACTGTCTCCAGCGACAAAGCCTGCGTTTCGGCACAGATATAGTTGCTGTAGTTGTCTACCGCTGCTGTTACCTCGGGCACACTACGCTGCAACAGGATATGGATCTTATCCTGCACCTCCAGGTTCGTATCCTTACGCAGGTTCTGGATGCGGTTTACAAGATCGCGGGCTATGCCTTCCTGCTTCAGTTCCTCTGTCAGGGTGATATCCAGCGCTACTGTCAGTTTGCCTTCGTTGGCAACCAGCCAGCCCGGGATATCCTCGGAAGAGATTTCCACGTCGTCCGGTGTTAGTACGGCTGTTTCCTCCTCGTTCAGCATCACCTCAAAACCACCTTCACGCTCCAGCGTGGCAATGTCGTTCTGGTCCATGCGCTGCACGGCGGCGGCAACCAGCTTCATCTTCGGCCCGAATACTTGGCCCAGCTTCTTAAAGTTCGGCTTGATCTTCTTCACCAGTACGCCTGATGTATCGTCGATATACTCGATCTCCTTCACGTTCACCTCGCTTAGAATCAGGTCGGCTACGGCATCAATCTGCGCACGCATTCTATCGTTCAGTACCGGAATCAGGATGCGGTGCAGTGGCTGACGTACCTTGATCATCTCCTTCTTGCGCAGCGAGTGCACCAGAGACGATACGGTTTGCGCCAGTTGCATACGCTCTTCCAGATCCTTATCAATAGCACCTTCCGTTACCTCTGGATATAGTGCCAGGTGTACCGATTCTACCTCGTTTCTGCCACTCACGCTGTTCAGATCCAGGAACAACTGCTCTGCGTAGAACGGAGCCACCGGAGAAGCTAGTTTAGCCACTGTCTCCAGGCAAGTATAAAGCGTCTGGTAAGCGGCCATTTTATCGGTGTTGTACTCGCCTTTCCAGAAACGCTTGCGGTTCAGGCGCACGTACCAGTTGCTCAGGTCGTCTACCACGAAATCCTGAATGGCACGGGCAGCGCGCGTTGGGTCATAGTCCGCATAGTGGCTGTCTACATCCTGCACCAGTGTGTTCAGCTTTGAGATGATCCAACGATCAGACTCTGTACGCTGCGCCATCGGCACATCAGCCTCCGAGTACGTAAAGTTGTCGAGGTTGGCATACAGCGCGAAGAACGAGTAGGTGTTCTGCAGTGTGCCGAAGAAACGACGCTGCGTCTCCACTACGCCATCCGGGTTGAACTTCAGGTTGTCCCAAGGTGGCGCATTCGCGATCATGTACCAACGCACCGCATCCGGACCATATTGGCCGATCATCTCAAACGGATCGATGGCGTTGCCAAGGCGCTTGCTCATCTTGTTGCCGTTCTTATCCAGCACCAAGCCGTTCGCGATGACGTTCTTGTACGCTACACTATCTTCCAGCATAACAGCTAGTGCGTGCAGCGTAAAGAACCAGCCGCGTGTCTGGTCTACACCTTCCGCAATGAAATCAGCAGGGAAGTTCTTTTCAAAGATTTCCTTGTTCTCGATTGGGTAGTGCCACTGTGCATAAGGCATCGCGCCAGAATCAAACCAAACGTCGATAAGGTCTGGCTCTCTGTACATTGCCTTACCAGACTTACTAAGCAATATGATGTTGTCCACATAAGGGCGGTGCAGGTCTTTTACCTCTACACCAGCATCCATCACACCTGCTTCTACTGCTTTGGCTATCTCTTCATGCAGTTCTGCAATAGAGCCGATGCAGATTTCTTCCTCCCCGTCTTCTGTTCTCCAGATTGGCAGCGGCGTACCCCAGTAGCGCGAACGCGACAGGTTCCAGTCTACCAGGTTCTCGAGCCAGTTACCGAAACGACCAGTACCCGTGGACTCTGGTTTCCAGTTGATGGTTTTGTTCAGCTCGATCAACCTGTCCTTCACAGCCGTGGTTTTGATAAACCAGCTATCCAGCGGATAGTATAGCACCGGCATATCTGTTCTCCAGCAATGTGGGTACGTGTGCTCGTACTTCTCTACCTTGAACGCCTTGCCTTCTTCTTTTAGCTTGATGGCAATCTTAACGTCCGTTGGTTTGTAGTCTACCCCGTTCTCATCTTCGCCAGTGTAGTTCTTCACATACATGCCGGCAAAGTCGGTGATCTCTTTCACGAAGCGGCCTTGCCTGTCCACGATCGGGCCTAGCTTTCCGTTTTCGTCTAGCACCAGCAGCGACGGAATATCATTCTGCGCAGCTACACGGGCATCGTCTGCACCAAAAGTTGGCGAGATGTGCACAATACCGGTACCATCTTCTGTCGTTACGAAATCACCGATCACTACACGGAAAGCTGGCTTCTCTGGCTGCACGTATGGCAGCAGCTGGTGGTACTCTGCCCCGTTCAGATCAGCTCCGGTAAACTCTTCTACTACTTTGAAAGGAATCAGCTTGTCGCCCGGTTTGAAATCTTCCAGCGCCAGGTCAGCAGCTTTCGGGTTGAAGTAGCGGCTTACGAGGTCTTTACCCAATACCACCGAGATCGGCTCAAATGTATATGGGTTGAAAGATTTTACCTTTACATACTTGATGCCTTTGCCTACAGCCAAGCCTGTGTTGGCAGGAAGCGTCCACGGCGTAGTCGTCCAGGCAAGGAAGTATACTTTCTCGTCCTCGTTCTCGAACAGGAACATGTTGCGGGTGATCTTCTTCACCTCAAACTGCGCCACGATGGTGGTATCCTTCACCATTTTGTAGCAGCCCGGCTGGTTTAGCTCGTGCGAGCTAAGGCCGGTGCCGGCTGCCGGAGAGAATGGCTGGATAGTATAGCCTTTGTACAGGTAGCCTTTGTCGTACAGCCTGCGCAGCAGCGCCCAGCAAGACTCGATATACTCGTCCTCGAAGGTGATGTACGGGTTGTTCAGGTCTACCCAGTAGCCCATCTGCTCGGTAAGCGTATCCCACTGGTTCTTGAAACGCATCACCGTTTCGCGGCAGCGCTGGTTATACTCCTCTACAGAGATTGTTTTGCCGATATCCTCTTTCGTAATGCCCAGCTCCTTCTCTACCTGCAACTCGATGGGCAGGCCGTGGGTGTCCCAGCCGCCTTTACGGTTTACCTGAAATCCTTTCAGGGTTTTGTAGCGGCAGAAAATATCTTTCACGGCACGGGCCATCACGTGGTGAATGCCCGGCTTACCGTTTGCTGAAGGTGGTCCTTCGTAAAACACGAACGGGGCGTTGCCCTCGCGGGTAGCCACCGATTTTTCAAAGATGTTGTTCTTCTTCCAGAACTCCAGTACATCTTCGCCTACTTTGGCGTAGTTTAGATTTTTATACTCGTTGTACTTTACCATTTTCTGGTTCTTGTTCCTCTTGATCTAATTTCAAACGAAGCTGGGCCAGATCTAACTCAGCGTCGCTGTCTTCGTCGTAATATTCTTCGTAGCCCTCAATCAGGGCATCCGGTTCATGTATGTACTTGCCGCTGTCGAAACTCATCAACAACGTAGGCAAGATAATCAGGTTTGTAAATAAAGCAATCAGCAGGCTTACCGACATCAGTATGCCCAGCGCTTTGGTACCGCCAAACTCCGAAAAGGCGAAGATAACGAAACCAAAGAACAGTATCAGCGAAGTATAGATCATACTTGTACCTGCCTCTATCAAACTGCTCGTAATGGCCTTGCTCACGTTAAAGCCGTTGGCGTGCAACTCCGACCTATACTTAGCCAGGAAGTGGATCGAATCATCTATCGCAATGCCTAGTGCTATACTAAAAATTAACGCTGTACTTGGCTTCAGCGGTATGTTGAAAAGCCCCATCAACCCACCAGCTATAATCAGCGGTATCATGTTCGGTATCAGCGATATTACTACTACCCTGACAGATTTAAACAACAAGGCTATTATAAAAGTTACTAACACGAACGCCAGCAGCAAACTAGAGCGCAGGTTGTTGATGAGGTACTGATTTCCCTTGATAAACAACAGCGTAGTGCCCGTCAGGTTTACAGTTGTTTCGGCGCCGCTATCGTCGCGGGTAAAGCGCATGGTGTTTCCCTCATCGGCTACGGTTACGCCCTCACCACCGTAAATTTCACGCAGCTGTGGTTTAATTCTTTTGTTGATGAGCGTGTCTAGCTGGCGGGAACCTACGTCTGCCACTTTTAGGGAGATGCGGGCACTCTGGCCGGTGCTGTCTACGAAAGCGCGCAGCAGTTTTTGATTCGCCCCATCGTTCTGCTTGGCGAGGTAACTGAATATGAAGTTACGCTCCGTATTGTCTGGCAGGCGGTAAGAGCTAGGATCGCCTTCGTAAAAAGCCTGCGTAGCCGTCTTCACTAAACCAGCCACAGAGATAGGTGCGGAAAGTATAGGCTGCGTGTGCAGGAAGTCCTCCAGCTCACTCAGCTTGCGCAGGTTCGGCAAACGCATCACGCCTTGTTTGATGCCTGTGTCCACGATAATCTCCAGCGGCATCACCCCGTTAAAGTGCTGCTCAAAAAAAGCAAGATCAGCATTCACGCTGCTTTCCTCCGGCAGGTCATCCACCATATAAGAAACCGTCTTCACTTTATAGATGCCCCAGAAAGAGAGGCCAAGTATAAGCGTGAGGAAAAAGTATACCAGCGGGCGCTTGCGGTGCACGATAAAATCGAAGAACTCCAGCAGCTTGTTCAGTGGCTTGGCATCGAGGTGGCGCAGCTGGCGCTCGGTTGGCGGCGGCAAGTAAGAAAACAGCGCCGGCACCAGAATCATACTTATAATAAAGGTGACAAAGATGTTGATGCCTGCCACCACGCCAAACTCATACAGGATGGCGATGTGCGTAAAGGTGAACACGATAAAGCCAATGGCCGTGGTCGCATTGTTCACCAAATTCACCAGACCAATCTTGCTTATCACCCTTGTCAGCGCCAGTACCTTATTGCCGTGGCGTCTGTAGTCGAAGTGGTAACGGGCCAGCAGGTACGTGGTGTTCGGGATGCCGATGACCACGATGATGGAAGGAATAAGCCCGGTGAGCAGTGATATCTTATATCCGAACAGCGAAATGGTGCCCATCACCCATACCACCACCACACTGATCACCAGCATCGGGACAAGCACCGCATAGAACGAGCGGAAGAAGATAAACAGCGTAACAGCTGTTACGAGCAGGGCCAGCACCAGGAACAGCTTCATTTCAGAAGCTACTTTAGTTGTCATCACCGCGCGCACATAGGGCAGGCCTGCGTAGTGCAGCTGTATTTTCGTATCTTTTGTGAATTGCTCTGTCAGCGCAGAAATATTATCCATTACCTCTACACGACGGGCAGAGTTGAGGTAAGCTGGATCTACGGTGATGGCCAGCAGGGTGGCTCCTGTCTTTTGGTTGATGATTTGCCCGTTGTAGAAGTGCTGATTTTCTACTACCTGCAGCAGGCTATCAAGCCGTGACTGTGTTTGCGGAAAAGGGGCAAATATGTTCTGTGTGGTAAACTTGCGCTCAGCAGTATCTTTTACGACCTGCACCAGGCTTGGCAGAGCAATTACTCCCTTTACGCCTTCTACCTGGCTAACCTGCTCCGTTAGCTTCTGCAGTTGTTTAAACTTCTGAAGCTGATAGATGCTCTTATCCTGCATCCCCACTACCAGCACATTTCCGTCTTCGCCAAAAGTTTGCTTAAAGCGGGTGAAGTACTGCATGTCGGGGTCGTCAGGACTCACCACGTTGGCGAAGTCGTACGACATTTCTACGTTGCGGGCATGGTACCCCATAAACGCAGTAAGCACGGCTAAGATCAACATCAGCCTTAGCCTATTCTTGATAATAAAAATGGCAATCTTATTCCACATGGTCCGGCTACAACAATTCGGCAAAGGTACGGAATTTTTGCGCACCCTACAGAGCATCAACCGTTAAACATAGACCGGACAGAGAGAAAACCAGATAAACCGGTGTAAGCTGATTAAAAACAAAATAGCCCCGCTTTTGGCAGGGCTATTTCTGTGCAAATTGTATAGCTGTTGGTTTAGCTTTTCTTCTTTGAACTGCTGCTGGAGTCGTTTTTAGGAACACAATTCGGTACCTGATTTCCGTCTTTTTCTTTCATTCCAACCTGTTCATAATTTTTCCAGCAGGGATCTTTGTCTTTATCTTTCTTACTGTCTGACATGTCTTTTAATGTTTGGTTTATACTTACATACGCACCTCCTCTCCTGCCAGACTTATAGTTTGGTTAAACCTCAAAAGCTTTTAGTTTAAGCGCAATACAATCAGGTGCAGCTGTGAATAAACAGCTAA
>NZ_JBHTLD010000056.1:0-23061 GCF_042678745.1 Pontibacter rugosus
CTTAATATTAAGTTGAATTAAAAATAGCTTACCTTATGTGACCTGACATGAGCAAGGCAACACCTATAATATATAGGAGGTGTTACTATACATCTTTTAGCTTACTTGTTCACCTTCTGTCTGTATTTGTTTACTTAATTATCAAGAGAGTACTTGCTAATCACAAAACAGAGATTTACCTTTGCAGGCTAAAATTAAAATTTAATTCGAACCGATGGAATTGAGAAATTACGAAACTGTCTTCATTCTGACTCCTCTGTTGAACGAGGCGCAGATGCAAGAAACGGTCGAGAAGTTCAGAGAGGTGCTAAAGGAAAATGGCGCCGACATTATTCACGAAGAGAACTGGGGTCTTCGCAAACTGGCTTACCCAATCCAGAAGAAGTCAACAGGTTTCTATCACCTTGTTGAGTTTAAGGCACCTACTACTGTTGTTGATGCGCTTGAACTGGCTTATCGCCGTGATGAAAAAGTAGTTCGTTTCTTAACTACTGCCCTTGATAAGCACGCTGTTGCTTACAACGAGCGCAGAAGAAACGGCGAGTTCAAATCACAAGCTAAAAAAGAGGAGGTTAAAGGATAATGAGCTTAGTTAACGAAAGAGTACACAAACAAGAAAACCGTCCGAAGTACTGCCGTTTCAAGAAAAGCGGAATTAAGTACATCGATTATAAAGATGGTAACTTCCTACTGAAGTTTGTAAACGAGCAAGGTAAAATTCTTCCGAGAAGACTTACAGGCACAAGCCTTAAGTTCCAGCGCAAAGTGGCTCAGGCTGTTGCCAGAGCAAGACACCTTGCCATTTTACCTTATGTAACGGATTCTTTAAAATAAGGAGGGCGAACGATGGAAGTAATACTTAGAGACGACGTTAAAGGCCTTGGCTATAAAAACGATATAGTAGACGTGAAGCCTGGTTATGGCCGTAACTACCTGATCCCACAGGGTCTGGCAGTTATCGCTGACAAATCAAGCAGAAAAGTTGTAGCTGAAAACATCCGTCAGGCTGCGCACAAAGCTGAGAAATTCAAGAACGATGCACAGGAGCTGGCTAACAGCATCGGCGACATCACACTTGAGCTTCCTGCTAAAGTGGGTGAAACTGGAAAGATTTTCGGTTCTGTTACAACACTTCAGCTTTCTGATGCCCTGAAGGCAAAAGGATTTGATGTAGACCGCAAGCGTATTTCTTTCGACCAGGATGTTAAAACTGCTGGCGAATATACTGCTACGCTTAACCTGCACAAAGAGGTGAAGCACCAGGTACGTTTCAATGTAGTTGCTGAATAAGCTCCTACTCAATACGAAAAGTATAAAAGCGTCCTGCCAGATTTGGCAGGACGCTTTTTTTTAGCATAACTCCGTACATTTAAAAGATATACGATCATCGCTTATGTTTCGCACTGAAGTACATATTCCGTCTGCAAACTTATATCTGTCGCACCAGCACAAGATAGTAACTATCGGCTCCTGCTTTGCCGAGGTAATCGGAAGCAAACTTCAACAGCAAAAGGTTGATACATTGGTAAATCCCTTCGGAACGATCTTCAATCCAATATCTGTATGCCTGCTGTTAAAAGCCGCATCTGGTAAACCTTATAATTTCGAAAACCACCTGGTGGAGCACCAGGGCATCTGGTACGCGTATGACCTGCACTCCTCCCTCTCCTCTCCAAATAAGGCTGAGTTGTTGCAACAAATTCAACAGCGGTTACAGCAAACTACCGAATACCTGCAACAGGCGTCGCTGCTCATCATAACCCTGGGTACAGCCGTAGCCTATCGTTTAAGCCAGACAGGTAAAGTGGTAGCCAACTGCCATAAGCTACCTAGCAGCAATTTTACAAGAGTTTTACTTAACCACGAAGAAGCCATACTTGCCTTCGAAGATATGTTTGCCTTACTCAAGCTTTTTAACCCAAAGCTTAAGGTACTACTCACAGTGAGCCCGGTGCGCCACATCAAAGAGACAATTGCGCTGAACAGCGTGAGCAAATCTGTGCTTCGGGTGCTGTGCCATCAGCTAGAAGAAGCGCATGAGGATGTGCTATACTTTCCGGCCTATGAAATAATGATGGATGATTTGCGCGACTACCGTTTTTACAAGCAGGACATGTTGCACCCATCGGAGTTGGCTGAAGATTATATCTGGCAAAAGTTTGTAGATGCTTTTTATACTTCTGAATTCAAGCAGTTCATAAATGAGTGGGAGAAAATGCGTCGCGCTGTCACACACAGGCCGTTCCATGCGGCATCAGAGGCACACCAAATGTTCCTGCAGAACACACTGAAACAGCTCCACACGCTACAGGAGAAGTATAAAATAGACGTTACCGCCGAAGAACAAGTCCTACAGCAACAGCTACGCTCTTAGCCACACATCAACCATACACCTTTGCCTGTCTTCGCCGTAGAAATAGCTTTACATTAGACTTTAGACGCTAGACATCAGACACAACAATCTTAAATTTCTGTACTTAAGCAGAATATTGTATCGTCTTGTATCCTGATACTTGTGTCTAAAAACAAACTTATGGCAGCAGACAGAAAACCTAACCGACTTATAAAAGAGAGTAGCCCTTACTTACTTCAGCACGCTTATAACCCCGTAAATTGGTATCCTTGGGGAGAAGAAGCGCTGCAGAAAGCGAAGCAGGAAGACAAACCTATACTTGTCAGTATTGGCTACGCCGCCTGCCACTGGTGCCATGTGATGGAGCACCAGTCTTTCGAGCAGGAGAAGATTGCCACAGTGATGAACGAGCATTTTGTCTGCATTAAAGTGGACCGGGAGGAAAGACCTGATGTAGATGCAGTATACATGGATGCGCTGCAGGCAATGGGCGTCCGGGGTGGCTGGCCACTCAACGTGTTCCTCAATTCAGAAGCAAAGCCGTTTTATGGTGGCACCTACTTTCCGCCACAGCAGTGGGAAAACCTATTGACTAATATTGCCGAGGCATATCAACAAAACCGACAAGAGCTAAACACTTCTGCCGAGCAGTTCGCCCAGCACCTGAATGTAAGCGAACTGGATAAGTATGGCCTTCAGAAAAAGAACTTTCATGTAAGTGAAGACGATTTCAAGCTGATTGGCTATAACCTTAGCACACGCTTCGACAGGAAAAAAGGAGGACTGGGGGAAGCGCCTAAGTTCCCGATGCCGAGTAATTACCTGTTCCTGCTGCGCTATTACAGCCAAACCAGCGACTATACTGCCTTAAACCAGCTAAACCTGACATTGCGTGAGATGGCTTACGGAGGTATCTATGATCAGATTGGCGGCGGCTTTTCCCGTTACTCAGTAGATGACGACTGGCTGGTGCCCCACTTCGAGAAAATGCTGTACGACAACGGGCAGCTTATCTCTCTCTATGCAGAAGCTTATCAAGCCACACGTGAAACATTGTACCACGATGTGGTTTATGAGACCATCAACTTTGTTGAGCGTGAGCTGATGAGCAAGGAAGGTGGCTTTTATGCTTCACTGGATGCAGACAGCGAAGGTGTGGAAGGCAAGTATTATACTTTCACCAAAGATGAGTTACATGCGCTGTTAGGAGATGAAGAGCCGCTCTTCTCTAAATACTACCATGCCACAGCCGCCGGTAACTTTGAACATAACCAAAACATTCTGCACCGGCGCATTTCTGATGAAGACTTTGCAAAGGAAAACCAACTGGAGCTGGAGGTACTACAGGAAATGGTACAAGGCTGGAAAGAACAGCTGATGCAAGTACGTGCAACCCGCGTACGCCCAGGCTTGGATGACAAAACCCTCACATCCTGGAATGCGCTGATGCTAAAAGGCCTGGCCGATGCATACTATGTCTTCGGCAACAAACACTTTCTAGAGTTGGCCTTCCGGAATGCTAACTTTATACTTGAGCACCTGAAGACCGGCAGCAAACTTTACCGCAACTACAAAGAAGGCAAAGCTACCATAGATGGTTTTCTGGAGGATTACGCACTGCTGTCACGCGCTTTTATACGCCTTTATGAGGTAACTTTTGATGAGAAGTGGCTACAGGAGGCAAAGGCCCTGACAGACTATACCTTGAACAACTTCTTTGATGAGAAAGAACGCTTGTTCTACTTTACAGATCAGCGTTCTGAAAAGCTGATTGCCCGCAAAAAGGAAATCTTCGATAACGTAGTCCCGGCTTCTAACTCTGTCATGGCTACTAACCTGCACCTTTTGGGCTTATACTTTGATGAGGAACGCTATACAACACTCTCAGATGAGATGCTGGCAAAGATTAAAGACCTGATGATTAAAGAGCCTACACATTTAAGCAACTGGGCTTCGCTATACTTCCACAATCTTACGCCTACTGCCGAGGTTGCCATCGTAGGGCCAGAAGCCGCCGAGCTTCGTGCAGAGCTAAGTGCCTTCTACTTGCCCAATATGATTTTGTTAGGTGAAGACACAGGAGCAGGTAGCAGCATTCCACTACTGGAGGACAAAATAGCTATCAACGGCAAAACCACCATCTACGTCTGTTACAACAAAACCTGCCAGCTACCCGTGCATACAGCTGCTGAAGCGCTGGAGCAACTGAGAGGAGGGCAGGATGAGCCAAAGTTTCCAGCGCTGTAGTTTCGGCCATTGCACAAACCCACCCCTAGCCCCTCACGAGAGGGGAATTTTGGTTGATAATATTTTAACAAGTATAAATTTCATAGCGGACGGTATCGCGCGGACAGGTCGCGACCTGCCCCTACAGGAATAGCTGAAGTTTAGGTAGTGCATGCTATTGGAAATGTTCCCAGTCCTTGGGTTGAGCGCCTTGTGCATGTTGCGGTGCCCGCTAGGGCAGCCCGCAGCGGAGCGAGGAGCAGCTTCAGGCACACAGCGCGATGCCCCAGGACGAGCCCTCGCGGGCATGAGCGCTCCAAGGCAAAAGGTGAAACATTTGGTATTTGGGAGCTGGAGGATGAACAACAACAAGAAAGGATAACTTCGCTGAAGATGCTACAAACAATGGCAATGAAAATTCCGCCGAGGCTGTACAGGTATGGCTCTGCGAGCCAGTAGAGCTGGAAGCTCTACACCATAATAGGCACTAGCTGCAAGCTAGCGCCAGCGGGATTCAAGGTCGGAGGCACAAGCGGACGCTTACGCAAGCAAAAGGAGTTTATAAGATGTAATTTACAATTAGCAAACGTGTTAACCGCGACTTATACTTTATACCCATACCAACCCCTCTACAACGTACTCATCATCTTCACCATCTGGTCAATCTCTTCGCGGCTAGCTAACCTTGCTTTTTCTGATCTGCCATAGCCTACCTCTAGCTCACCGGCTTCAATACGTTGCATAATGCTATCAGCAAATTCGTCTACAGGCACACCCATGGTGTGTATACCAGCGCCACCTAAATCAGTGTCTACTGCAGGCGGAGCAATTTCTATTACTTTTATACTTGTGCTGGCTAACTCATACCGAAGTGTCATGCTGAAAGAATGGATGGCTGCTTTGGTAGCACTATATACCAGTGCAAAGGTACCCGGCGTAAAAGCCAGTCCTGATGACACGTTCATAATGGCGGCAGTCACCTGCTGCTGCAGGTGTGGGATAAAGAGGGCGGACAGATGAAGGGGCGCTTCTACGTTGATGGCTATTTCCTGCCTACGCACCGACCACGGCTCCTCGTCCTCCATAAAGCTGCCTCTGCGCTGTATACCAGCATTATTCACCAGCACATTCAGCTTCGGGAACTCCTTTGTTACCCACTCAAATAATGCCACGCGGTCACTTTCATCAGCTACATCGCATACCCTGGTATGCAGGCTGGCATGTTTCTGCTTTGCCTCCTGCAGCTTGTCCTCTCTCCTGCCACAGATAATCACGTCACTACCGGCTTTCAAAAAACGTTCGGCTATGGCTAAGCCTATACCCGTCGCACCTCCTGTTATCAACACTGTATTTCCAGCTAAATTCATTGGTATAAATCTTAAGTATAAAACAAATTTACTCCAGCAGCCCTACCAGAGCTCACAGATTAATGTTTGTACTCCAGTTTAGTCAGATAAGGTTCTGCACTTTTAGTAAATACTGCCCCATTTGTTGTCTATTGACTACTCAGGCTGCCTGAGGAGCTGCTAAAGAACAGCTTACAACTATGATAAGTAACCTGCCTGTGTAATAGCACTTCGCTTTGTGGCCTTAAATGTATAAATTAGAAGCGCTAAACAATTCTACTACTTTACATCTAATCATGAATAAACGTACTTATCTAAGTATGTTTCTGGCCGCTGCGCTGGCTCTCCCTTATAGCGCAGCACAGGCACAGGACAAAAAAGAAGAAGCCAAGTGGAAAGTGGATGCCGAGCATGGCCCACAGAAAGAAGTGTCTTTCACCACCAACGAAGGCACCTGGATGAGCGTGGACGTAAGCCCGGACGGCAAAGAAATTGTCTTTGATATGCTGGGGGATATTTACATCATGCCCGTTACAGGTGGCAAAGCAAAGCTGCTCCGCACTGGTCGCCCCTATGAAGTGCAGCCGCGCTTTAGCCCGAACGGCCAGCACATTTCCTTTACCTCTGATGCCGGAGGAGGCGATAACATCTGGGTGATGAAGCGCGATGGCTCTGATGCCAAGCAAATTACAGATGAAAGCTTCCGCTTACTGAACAATGCTGTTTGGACACCGGACGGGGAATACCTAGTTGCCCGCAAACACTACACCAACACCCGCTCGCTGGGAGCCGGAGAAATGTGGATGTACCACCGCACAGGTGGCGCAGGCATACAGCTAACCAAGCGCAAAAACGACCAGCAGGATGCCGGTGAGCCTTTTGCATCGCCTGATGGCAAGTATGTATACTACTCTGAAGACATGAGTGGAGGCTCTAACTTTGAGTACAACAAAGACCCGAACGGCCAGATCTATGTGATTCGCCGCGTGGACCGTAACACAGGAAAAATCGACAATGTTATTACCGGAAACGGTGGTTCTGTTCGCCCGGTCATTTCCAGAGATGGCAAGCAGATAGCTTTTGTGCGTCGTGTGCGCACTAAGTCGGTGCTGTTTGTGCATGATCTTAAAACAGGCGAAGAGTGGCCGGTATATGACAAGCTGAACCACGACCAGCAGGAGGCCTGGGCTGTGTTTGGGGTTTACCCATCCTTCTCCTGGACACCAGATAACAAAAACATCGTTTTCTGGGCAGACGGTAAAATCAATAAAATTGATGTAGCAACTAAACAGGTAACAAACATCCCTTTTGAAGCTACAGCTACGCATTATATTACCGATGCCGTACGCCACGACCATAGCAAGAACGGAGGAGTTTCACCGAAGCAGTTTACAGCC
The DNA here is from genome assembly GCF_042678745.1 of Pontibacter rugosus. NCBI lineage: Bacteria > Pseudomonadati > Bacteroidota > Cytophagia > Cytophagales > Hymenobacteraceae > Pontibacter > Pontibacter rugosus. The sequence goes on from NZ_JBHTLD010000056.1 coordinate 7,323, forward strand.
AAAGCTATTCGCCACGCGGTAACTTCTCCGGATGGAAAAACACTGGTGTTCAATGCTGCCGGTTACATCTACAAGAAAGAGTTGCCGAACGGTAAGCCAGAGCGCATCACCTCCGGTAAAGACTTCGAATTCTATCCTTCTTTCTCGCCTGATGGCAAGCAGATTGTTTACACCACCTGGAACGACGATAGCTTCGGGGGGATTTATAAGCTCGACATCCGCAAAAAGAACCCTAAGCCTGTTAAGCTGACAACGGAGAAAGGCTTCTATACAGAGCCTACCTTCTCGCCAAATGGCAAACACGTTGTGTACAGCAAGGATGGTGGTAATAACCACATGGGTTACGCGCATGGCAAAGAGCGTGGCATTTATTATATGGCAGCTGATGGCGGTAAAGCTACTTTGGTGCAGGAGCGCGGTGCTTCTCCCCTATTCAATGCTACTTCTGACCGCATCTTCTTCACAGGCAGCGAAGGCGATAAGTATGCTTTCAAGAGTATAGACCTGAACGGCAAAAACGAACAGACACACTATACTTCAAAGTATACCGACCAGTTCTACCCCAGCCCTGACAACAAGTGGATTAGTTTTGTGGAGCTATTCAATGGCTACGTTGCTCCTTTTACAACAAACGGTGCAGGTCTGGATTTGAGTGCAGATACAAAAGCTATTCCGGTGGCCCGCTTTACCCGCGATGCTGGTACCAGCATCCATTGGTCAGCCGACAGCAAGAAAATTAACTGGGTATTGGGCGATGAGTATTTCTCTAACGACCTAAAAGACCGCTTCACGTTTGTGGCTGGTGCACCAGATAAGCTCCCTGCTATCGACACGACAGGTTTGAAAATTGGCCTGGAGCTGAAAACAGATATACCGGAAGGTAAAGTAGCCTTCACCAATGCCCGCATCATCACCATGAAAGGTGATGAAGTGATTGAAGGAGGCACCATCATCGTAGACGGTAACCGCATTGTGGCCGTTGGTAAAGATGTAGCTGTTCCAAAAGACGCTAAAGTGATAGATGCCAATGGCAAAACAATCATGCCAGGCATTGTTGACGTACATGCGCACCTGGGCACTTTCCGTTTAGGTATGAGCCCGCAGAAGCAGTGGTCATACTTTGCTAACCTGGCGTATGGTGTTACCACTACCCACGACCCTTCTTCTACCACAGAGATGGTGTTTAGCCAGTCAGAAGCTGTGAAATCTGGCGCTATGGTTGGCCCTCGCATCTACTCAACGGGTACGATACTTTACGGTGCCGATGGTAATTTTAAGGCTGTCATCAACAGTATCGACGACGCACGTTCACACCTGCGCCGCCTGAAGGCAGTGGGAGGTTTTTCAGTTAAAAGCTACAACCAGCCACGCCGTGAGCAGCGCCAGCAGGTAATACAGGCTGCACGCGAGCTGGATATGAGCGTTTACCCGGAAGGCGGCTCTACTTTCTTTCACAACATGTCGATGGTATTAGATGGCCACACAGGTATAGAGCACAATATTCCGGTAGCTCCGCTTTACAAAGACGTGCTGGAAGTATGGAAAGCCTCTAAATCTGGCTACACCCCTACCTTGATTGTGAACTATGGCGGTAACTCTGGTGAGTACTACTGGTATCAGAAAACGAATGTATGGGATAAAGAGCGCTTGCTGAAGTTTACACCGCGCTCTATTATAGATGGTCGTTCGCGCCGCGTTACGCTAGTGCCAGATGAAGAGTATGAAAATGGCCACATTGCTACTTCTAAAGCTGCTAAAGCACTAACCGACAATGGTGTAAAAGTAAATTTAGGTGCGCACGGACAGCTACAGGGTTTAGGCGCCCACTGGGAGTTGTGGATGCTGCAGCAAGGCGGCATGACCAACCATGAGGCCTTAAAGGCTGCTACTTTGAACGGAGCAGAGTACTTAGGCATGAGCCAGGAAATTGGTTCGTTGGAAGCAGGCAAACTAGCCGACCTGATCGTGTTGGATGCTAACCCGCTGGAGAATATCCAAAACTCTGAGCAGGTAAAGTATACCATGATTAATGGCCGCCTGTACGATGCCGCTACCATAGCAGAGGTTGGTAACTCAGACAAAAAGCCAGGCAAGTTCTGGTGGGAAAACGATAAATATGCCTCTGCCTTTGACTGGCACGAGGGCACCGATACCCGCTTTGAAGGTATAGCCGGCGAGCATTGCGTTTGCCGCCACTAAGCAAGTATAAATATCTTACAGAAAGCGGCTACTCCGGTTGGGGTAGCCGCTTTTTGCTTTAGTAAACAACCTATACTTTAGCAGAAATTATATGCTAACAACACATCTCTTACACATTACTATTTTACTAAAAAACAGTATCTTCCTATAAAAATTCAGAACCTTATGCGCTTGTGCTTCATCGGTATACTTACATTTATACTTGCCTGCAGTTCTAAAGCAGAACAGGTAGAGGAAAAGAGCCTACAGGCTATCACAGCCACAGAAGCACGTATCATTCCTGCTGGTAAAACAATAGCAGAGCGCTTTCCGGCACCAGCTGGATTTACCAGGGTTATACCTTCGCAAAACTCCTTTGGGGCCTATCTGCAACACTTCAAATTGAAACCCGACGGAGCCTTAGTTCATTACTATAATGGAGCTGTTAAGCCTAATGACAACATTTATGATGCTGTGCTGGATATTGATGTTGGCCAGTATGACCTGCAGCAATGTGCTGATGCCGTAATGCGCCTGCGTGCCGAATACCTTTTTAAAGAGAAGCGCTACGAAGACATTCACTTTAACTTCACGAGTGGCTTTCGGGCAGATTACAGCAAGTGGCAGCAGGGCTATCGGATTCATGTAAAAGGCAATGCGTGCAGTTGGGTAAAAAAAGCGGCTCCTGCTACAAGCTATGCCTCTTTCAAAGATTATTTAAAAGTAGTGTTTACTTACGCTGGCACACTTTCACTGTCTAATGAGATGACAACAGTAGCCATGGAAGACCTGCAGATAGGAGACGTTTTTATAAAAGGCGGAAGCCCCGGCCATGCCGTAATTGTGATGGATGTGGCCGTAAATAAAACATCTGGAGAGAAGCTGTTCCTGATGGCCCAAAGCTATATGCCTGCACAAGAAATACAGGTCCTGAAAAACCCCATGAACCCCACCATTAGCCCATGGTATAGCACTTCATTCAAAGACCCGCTCCTTACACCAGAATGGACTTTCCAGAAGAATCAGCTAAAGCGGTTTTAATACAACCTTGCACATAGCAAACAAGAGAAAAGCCTACAGCTATCGTGCAGGAAGCTCAGAAGCAGTTATCTCTTCGATAGCCATACTTGCTATTGCAGCCAATAAAAATAACAGTTCCTGTTAAAAAAGTGTTGTAAAGCCAGTACAGCTGCAAAGCCTTTAACTGCCATTTTAAGACACCTCATACGTTAGCCACAACCCGGCTGGCTTACGTACAATAAGGTTCCTAACATCAGAATAGTTACCTTTAATGTTTTGCAGCACCCTTAATCAGCTAAACCAACACTGAATGCAGCCTGAAAACGAATTAAAAAAATACTACACCCTTACTAAAAAACTCGAAGACAAAGGAGGCCCTGAGCAGGATACAGATCTTTTTGAAGAAGTACTTTGGCAGGAGCAGCAGATTCTCGCCTCCTTCGGTTTGCCTAACTCCGACAAATACCGGAAAATACTCTGGGAGATAACTTACAACGACGGGTTTAAGAAAAAGACAGTACAGGACATTATCAAACAGCTGCAGCAGGCAGCTGAGAAGCACCTGCTGGCTCCGGTGCATACTGCGGTAGAAATGCTGCGGCAGGCCCAACGCGAGCAACTAAGTGCTTTTGACGTACTGCCCGAACTTGGGCTATCTACTCATGTGTACACACTCTACCTGTATGAGCAGCTGCTTCTAAAACAAGAAGCCACCTCAGAAAACATCCTTCAAGAACTGGAAAAAGCCTCTGACCTGAACCTGCTCGACAAAATCGGAAAGATGGTAAGCAAAGAGCAGCCAAGGCGCACAAAAGCTTATCGCGAGCTGAAAGAGAGTCTACCTTACCTGGATAGCTTCATCGAGTATACCTTGCACGCTGAAGAGGAAGAGAAGGATGAGGAAGAAGAGCCGAGTACGCCTGTGGGCAACGAGGGAGAATCTATTCAGGCAGTACCTTTCCTGCTATCGCACCCTATTGTGGTAGAACGTATTATTTGCATTGAGCAAACTAATATTAGCATGGTGATCAAAACGCTTCATCAGGGGCACCAGGAAACATATACCTTAGGTTTGCATGTGAAAGAATTTGAGGGATTAATGAGTCTGTATGAACCTTTCGGTGAGCAGATTCTGACTCATTGCGCACACTTGGCAGAGGAAAGTAACACAGAAGAACTAACCTATGAAATTGATCTGGAAGAAGAATTAGGCCAGAGACTGCTGATAGACCAACACTATCTGCAGGTATACGCTCCACAAATCAGAGACGAGCGTGGGCGACTGGAGGAAAACCGCTTTGGCTTTGTGATGCTGCATGAGGTAATCGAAATACCAGAAGAAAGCGAAACAGAACAGGGCGAAGAATTGGCCTTAAATCTGCTATCCGGCCACCTGAAACATGTACAGGCCTGGTACGGCTTCTATGTAAAAAAGCTGGAGTCCTTGAACTCAGATTCAGGCAGTTCTCTATCATCTGAAGAAAAGGAGTTAATAGCCCGCAATGCTGCCGGCTTGCAGGATGACAAGTTATTTGAGCTCTCGCGCCAACTGTACGAGCTATACAGCAAGCATCACATAGATTTTGAGCTGAGAAAAAAGCAGTAGTTAAAACGACAAAGGCTGTGCAGGTCGCACAGCCTTTGTCGTTTTTAGAAAGTTGTTACTTCACTGCCTCCAGCACCCGCTTAAACAGTTCGTTTTGGTTGCCGTTGTGCCAGCGCCACACAATCACAAGATCGTGCTCAGGATCTACCCAAACTGTATTTTGTCCTGCACCTAAGGCGGCATAGCTTGTAGTTGGTGCGTCTGGCCAGGCCTCACCACCGGTGTTTAGCCACCAGAGGTAGCCATAATCCGGTCCTACAGGGCCTCTTACGGTTGTTGCCTTCTTCACCCAGTCTTCTGAAATGATTTGTTTGTCTTTCCAGCGGCCATTGCGCAGGAACAGATAGCCGAATCGAGCTTCGTCGCGGGCGCTTATCCAAAGGCCACCACCCCAGCGCGTGCCACCACTTACCGATGGCATCTGCTTGCCATTTACAGCAGCAACAGAATTGCGGTAAGGCACCCAACGCCATGTTTCCGAGGCGTTGATTGGGTCCATGATCTCATCTTCGAGCACCTCTGGCAGCGGCTTCTCCCACACGCGTAATAAGGACAAAGCAAAGCGGTTGATACGGGTATCGTTATACTCATAGAAGGTGCCTGGCTCCTGCAGCTCACGTGGTTTGCGTTCGCCACGGCCATACTCCTCTTGGCCAACAAAATCATCTTTCTTGCCCCATAGCTCCCCCTGCCACTCTGATGTTTGGCGTGCGTGGTGCTCCCACGTTATCTTACTGTTGTGTTCCGAAGTATAGCCACCATCGTTTATATACTTGGCTACCGGGTCATTTATACTTTGTACCTTCCCCTTATCCAGCGTAAGGCCAAGTATGGTTGACAAAAAACTCTTGGCTACACTATAGGTAGGGTCAGCGGCTTTTGTATCGCCCCACTCAGCTACAATATACCCATCCTTCAAAATGATACCATTTGTATTGGCTCTGGTAGCTGGTAAAGGTCCAAGTGGTTTCCCGAATATCTCTTCCTGCGTAGAGAAGTCTTTGGGCATTTGCTGCGTTTCCTGGGTTTTGGCCCAGGCTACAGCTGCCTCCAACTTGGCAGCGTCAAGACCCAGCTCTTCCGGCTTGCGGTGTTTCCAGTCATCGCCCTCTCCTGGGTAGTAAACTTTAGCGGCAGATGCCTCTGTGGTAGTGCCAGCTATTTGCTGTGGTTGCTGTTGGCACGAAAGCAAAGCAAAAGCCAACGCAAAGGGTAGTATAGATTTCCGAAGCATGATGTTAAAGATTAGATTTCTCAAGATAAAAATTATAACTGTATCTGGATGTTTTTGCGATTGCCGTTCTGATTTTCGGTAAGAACAGAGCTTAAATGACAAAGCCATACTTGCTACACTGACAAGTATGGCTTTGAAGCCGCTAACTAATTTTACTAAGTATAGGCACGGAATTAACTTTAAGTATAAAAATGCCTGTCATGCTGTAAGAAGCTCGCTAGAAATGGAGAGCACCTCCCCCGGAGGTTAAGCCTTTGCGACTTCCCCACAAGATCCTTTCAGGATGACATGATAGGTTAAGCTAAATTTATCCGATTACTTCATGCTAGATGCTGGCAAGTATAAACAGGCGCATCTCAACGCATGGAAGCAGGCGTATCAGCAGTACCAACCTTTATCATAGGGAGCAAGAAAGTGCGGGGTTTATGGCGGGAAGAAGATATCTGAAGCTTGATAGAGCAGGAACTTAGCTAGCTCCTGCTCCACCTGACTATGTTACCAGCCTCCTCTGCGTGAGCCACCAAACAAACCACCCAATAAAGAGCCCAGGCCGCCAGATTGCCTCATGCTTCCGTAGCCTCTCCTACCGTTCAGTCCACCAAGTATAGATACCACAGAACCAAGGCCACCACCGCCACGGTACATGCCTCCTCCCATCATACCACCACCTAGCAGGCTACCTAGCAAGCCACCTCCCATCATTCCGCCGCCATAGCGTCTGCGGCGTCCGCTACTTAACAAGCTGCCAATAACAAGCGGGGCGGCAACACCTAAAATACCTTTCACCATGTTAGGCGAAATACCGGCTTTTTGAAACATATCGCCAAAGCCATTCTTGTTCAGAAACGACTGCGACGTCGGGTCTTCACCTTGCTGCTGCGCCTCATCAGCTTTGTTCACATACTGCTCCAGTATACTATACTGCTTCTGATCTACGCCCAGGTACACGGCCATATCCTGAATCCGCTTCTGCTCTTCCTGCGAATACTCTCCGTCGGCTTTGGCAAAGCTGATGATGTCTGTGATAAAAGAAAAGCGCAGTTGGCTGGTCTTCAGCACATCCAGGCACTTTTGCACGTTGATAATAGTTGGATCTTTTGCGATAGCTATTACCTCGCCATGTACATTTTCAGGTAGTTCTGCCGCTTCGCTCATCAGGCTCAAAAACTCCAGTTCCTCGTCTGTTGCTTTACCGTCTGCAGATGCCATGGTGGCCAATGCACCAAAATAAGCGCCTTTCTCCTCCTGCGAGTAATCCTTCAATAATTTATCTTGTTGTTGTTCCATTCGTTCTCCAATAAAGTAGTGCTGTTATAACGGCTCTTAGTAAACGCAGGTTAAGTTCTGCTCCTGCTATTCTATAACAAGTATAATTTTGCCTGCGGCATGGCCTTCTTCGCTATATCGATGCGCATCAGCGGCCTTATTTAATGGAAACTCTTTGTCAATAACAGGCTTCACTTTCCCGGTCTCTATCCAGGAGCTAATCAGCTTAAGGTCCTCCGCTTTATCATCTGTCAGGATGGCTTTTAGCTTTTTATCAGAGAAAACGGAAAGAGCAAAGCCGAAGGCTACGTCTTTCAGATCGGGCACGGTGGTAACATAACGTCCGTCTTCCCGCAGACTTGCTTTGCTATCAAGGTAGGTGCTTTTCGCCACAGCGTCAAAAATTAGGTCATAGCTGTCTTTTCTGTGGGTAAAATCTTCTTCTTTATGGTCAATTATCTGATCTGCACCCAGGCTTTTTACCAACTCAATGTGGCTGGTGCTGCATACGCCTGTTACCTCGCCGGCACCCAGTGCTTTGGCTATCTGTACAGCAAAGGAGCCTACACCACTCGAGGCACCATTAATCAGCACCTTCTCTCCCTGCACTAGTTCACCTTTATCGCGAAGGGCCTGCAAAGCGGTTAGGGCAGTAAGCGGCACGGCGGCAGCCTGAGCATAATTCAGGTTCTGCGGAATCAGCACAGCTGTCTCTTCTGAAATTACCGCATACTCTGCCGATGCTCCTCCTATTCCATTATCCGTCATGCCATACACGCGGTCGCCTGGCTCAAAAGCAAGCGCTTTATTACCCAGCTCTACCACTTCTCCGGCAATGTCGCGCCCTGGAATCTTAGGAAACTTTAGCCCGGAAATAGGAAGTAGCTTTCCAGACCGAATTTTCCAGTCTACTGGGTTTATACTTGTGGCATGCACCCGCACCAGTAGCTGGTTATCTTTTATAGTTGGCTTTGGCTGCTCACCATACTGCAGTACATCGGCATTGCCGTATTTTTCATAGTAAATCGCTTTCATAGCTGTTAGGTTGATTTGTTTTAACTCTACGACCATCAGCACAATACGTTAGTACCGGCTTGGCTATAGAAGAACGTATAAAACGCAAAAAGGCAGCCCCTCATATCAGGCTGCCTTTCTATTATAAGTTTTTATGCTACGGCAGGTGCCACAGTACCAGTTTATACTTGTGCAGGTCAGTTATATCTACTTTGTTGCCTCATACCTATAAGGCTTTCCGGCCTGTGCATCCTTGAAGCCTCTCTCAAGATCATCCCAGCCGCTAACTACATAAATTACCAGCGCTACTACTACTCCTATGAGGAGATAGCGTCTATTTGTCTTTTTTGCACTCATAGCATCGTTTGTTTAAGGTGTGTCAGAAGTGATATCTGAGTCTGCTGCTGCAGCTTCATAACCCTCTCTATAGGCCTGCTTGTGTTCTTCCCAGTTAAAGGCAACACTACCAATGAAGTAGATGGCTAGAACTGCAAAAAAAAGTTTTAAGTAACTACGGGTTTTCATAGTGGTGATGTATGTGTTTATCTATGAATAAGATTTCTATACTTCCTCACATAGTAAAGTAGAACGAGCCCTACCACTAGAGTAGCCAGATAATACCCATTGTAGCCAAGCAGGTAGCCTGTTTTGTAGCTTACTTCGGGTTTGCCCTGCAAGCCAGTCATAAAGTTTTCGAAGTCTGATGCAATAGCAAAGACCATTGCACATATGGCCCCTATAATAAACAGGTAGGGCAGCTTATAGATAAGATTTACTGCTTTCATATGATATAAGTAGGTTATTGGTTCAGTCCTTAAATATAAGAAAAGCTTTAACAAAGTATAATTTCTCAGCTATATATTTACTTGAGTATACTTACAAAAGCTTCTACAGCAGCTGTTTTAGCCTTTTGCCTATTAAATAAAACATGGATTGCTTAAATTACCCCTCTTAAACCTATATCACCTTAAATCAAAACTATGCTAAAAAAGAACAACCTGCTCCAGTGGCTAGCTGTGCTGGTTATGTGTTGCCTGAGCGCCACCATAAGTATGGCGCAAAAGGTAAACGAAGACTCGCTGTACATCCGCCAGAATTATGAGAAGGCAGAATATAAGATACCCATGCGCGATGGCAAAAAGCTGTTTACTGTGGTTTATTCGCCTAAAGACAAAAGCAAGAAGTACCCCATCCTGATGAACCGCACGCCTTACGCCGTTGGCCCTTATGGCGAAGGCATGAAAACCAGCCTGGGGCCAAGCACTACCTTGATGCGCGATGGCTACATTTTTGTGTACCAGGATGTACGGGGTACTTTTATGTCGGAGGGTGAGTTTGTGAACATGACGCCGCACCTTGATAAAAAGAAAGGCAAGAAAGATATAGACGAAAGCTCCGATACTTACGACACGGTAGACTGGCTCATCAAAAAGCTTGATAATGATAATGGACGCGTGGGCCAATGGGGCATCTCCTACCCTGGCTTTTATGCTGCCGCGGGTCTTATGAGCAACCATCCTGCCCTGAAAGCTGTGTCACCGCAGGCACCTATTGCTGATTGGTTCTGGGATGATTTTCACCACAACGGAGCTTTCTTCCTGCCACACGCCTACAACTTCCTAAGCAGCTTTGGCCTGCCGCGCAAAGAGCTGACAACGGAGTGGAACAAACGCTTTGACCATGGCACGCCGGATGGCTATGAATTCTTTATGCGGATGGGGCCGCTCAAGAACGCAAACGAAAAGTACCTGAAAGGCAGTGTGGCTTTCTGGAACGAGATGATGGAGCACCCGAACTACGACGAGTTCTGGCAGGCACGCAATATACTCCCTCACCTTAAAAACCTGAAAAACACTGCCGTGATGACGGTAGGCGGCTGGTACGATGCCGAGGACCTGTATGGCCCGCTGAAGATCTACCAGACCATCGAAAAGAACAACCCGAAGCTGACGAATATGATCGTGATGGGCCCTTGGGTGCATGGCGGTTGGGCACGTACGGATGGTTCCAACATTGGCAATGTATACTTTGGACAGAAAAACTCGCCTTACTATCAGCAGGAAGTAGAAGCCCGATTCTTTAACCATTACCTGAAAGGAGATGCCAAGCAGCCGGTTAAGTTGCCTGAGGCAGTTATGTTTGAAGGCGGCAACAATACCTGGCGCGAGTTTGCAGTATGGCCACCAAAAGAAGCCCAGGAACGCACGCTATACTTCCACGAAAACGGCAAACTAAGCTTTGAGGCTCCAAAAGCCGGTGAGACACAAGCCAGCGAGTATATTTCTGATCCTGCCAAACCTGTTCCATTCACAGAAGAAGTAGCCATTGGCATGACGCGAGAGTACATGACCGACGACCAGCGCTTTGCCAGCCGCCGCCCTGATGTGCTTACTTTCCAGACTGATGTGCTGACGGACGATTTAACGCTGGCTGGCGAGATACTGGCGCAGCTAAAAGTAGCCACTTCCGGCTCTGATGCTGACTGGGTTGTGAAGCTGATTGATGTGTACCCTGACACGGCACAAGCAAATCCGCACCAGCCCGACAAGAAAATGGGAGGTTACCAGGCCATGGTGCGCAGCGAGGTGTTCAGAGGCCGCTTCCGCAACAGCTTTGAAAAGCCGGAGCCGTTTACGCCCAATCAGGTAACACCGGTAAACGTGGAGCTGCAGGATGTGCTGTATACTTTCAAAAAAGGCCACCGCCTGATGGTACAGATCCAGAGCACCTGGTTCCCGCTCGTAGACCGCAACCCACAGAAGTATGTACCGAACATCTACGAGGCCAACGAAGAAGATTTTATCAAAGCAACGCACAAAGTATACCACGCGCCACAGCAGGCAACCAGCCTAAAGGTAAAGGTGCTGTAATTTGATTTGCAGAAAGAGGAAAACCGGTATAGCCTGACTTTTCTCTTTCTGCCTAAAATTCATATAAAGCTGCTTACTTGTTTCAAACGGCAGCAGGGTAAAACAAGAAGAGCCGGGAATTTGCCCGGCTCTTCTTGTTTTCTTTCATAGTTTTACTGCTTTAGCAGCTTTAGATTATATATTTTCCCATCTAGGCTCACCCTCACAAAGTAGACACCATGTGGCAAGTCAGGTGCAACTTGTAACACTTCTTTATTGAAGCCTTTCTCAACATCAAAGGTATATACTAGTATTTGTCGGCCTGCGGTATTGTATAGCACTACGTTCGCCTGCCCTTTCTGATCTGCTGCAATGTCCAGCGTAAATTCTGAGATGAAAGGGTTCGGGAATGCTTTAACCTGGCTAGCCACTTCACCAAACGTAACTACATTAGGTCCAAAGTATGAGAACTTTCCGTCTACATCCAGCTGCTTTAACCTGTAATAGCGTGTGCCATACTTACCGTTTTCCTTATCTGTATAAGTATAAACCTGTTTCATGGAGGCATTTCCGTTCCTGGTTTCAATGAAGTCCAGTTTTCTGAAGTCGAAACCATTTTCTGATACCTGAACTTCAAAGCCTGCGTTATCATCCTCCATGGCCGTAGCCCACTCCAACAGTACATTATACCCTTGCCTGGCAGCCCTGAAGTAGATAATCTCCACTGGCAACGGTACAGCAGGGGCTGTTTCCAATTCCTGAAACGCTACTGTGTAGCAGGCGCCATCAACAGGGTATACTTCTGCTCTCACACTAAACAGTGCGCCAACAGGCACCTCGGCAATTTCAAACACTAATCCTCCGGTCTGTACCAGCTCCCAGTTTACATCGTTTCCGTCGCCTGTATACCAACGTATCGCTTCAAGGTCATTGTTGTCGATGATATCAGACACAACAGTGAAAGAAGCACCTTCTCCAGCCACTAATTGAGAGGGAGAGATAATCTCGCCTGCTGCATTCCGGATAACAATGTCGCCTAGTGGGTCCAATACTTCCTGCTCTACAACTTCAGGCACGGCTATATCACGGGAACAGCTAGATGATGAATTGGTAGCCACTATTTTATATTTTCCCGCCAGTTGCTGCCCAAAAGACAGCGGAGTCCCATCGCCAAGCCTTAATGCACCTACATTTTGGTTATTCGACACGCGTACCAATTGGTAGCGGATTCCTGCTTCAGACCCAGTAAGCGTTATTTCCGCACCTCCGCTGCCGGCACAGTAGCTGCCTCCTGTAGCACTAAACGCAAGTGGTAATTGGTTTTCTGTTACCGTTAAGCCTCTTCCCATTGTTCTTGGACAAGCAGCAGTGTTAGGTTGGTTGGCTATAGTTGTTGCTATTACGCTGTAGGTTCCTGCTGTAAAGCCGCTGCCGAAGGAGAAGGCTCCTGTTGTAGTTCTGGCTACAGTTGCCAAAGGCTCTGTCGCACCGTTCTTAAACAAGCTATAGCTCACTCCTGCCTCTGAGTTTTGCATCCCAATACTAACACCCGGGCTACCTATACAGTAACTACTTGCTCCGGTTACAGCATACACGACAGGCAGTGGCGTCACGTTTAGCACCACATCATCTGTGCTAACACAGTTTTCCGGGCTTGTAACAGTTAGCCTGATAGTAGCCGTAGCACCTGCAACCTGAACAGTTGTAGTCAGAGAGGATGGCGTTGAAATCAAAGCATCTCCACTTATTAGTTCCCATAGCACAGTACCTCCTGAAGCACTGCCTGCCAAGGCAAAGGCTGTTCTGGTACCTGTTCGGCATAAAGCCTGATCTGTACCGGCATTCGCTATCGGAAGCTCATTTACAGTTGCAGTTACCGCTACCCTGCTGATGCTTTCGCACTGGGCGCTGCTGACAGCGGCTACATAATAAGTAGTGGTTTGGCTTACAGTTGGTGTAAAGGTAGCAGAGGTTGAGAGAATCTGGCCTCCTATAGGCTGCCCGTACCAGCGGTAGGCCCCTCCGGCCGGAGCTCCTCTTGCCAATAAAGTTACCTGGCCCGGCCCACAGCGGGTTGCCCCTGTCACATCTGCCTGCGTTAAGGAACCTGGTATTGGCTCAACTACTAACTCAAGCTCTTCTACAGCAGGCACACAGCCATTATCACTCGTAACAGTCAGCCTGATCGTTACGCTGCCTGTACCGGTTACCGTGACTAGAGGGGTAAGTGTTTTTTCACCACTGATGGTTGCTATTCCTCCCTCATCAACCAACTCCCATATATAGTTTTGGCTACTGGATTCGCCGGTAAGCCCGAACACGTTAGGCCCATTCGGGTTGTCACACTGTGGCGATTCAGCGCGTATTACTGCTGTTGGCTCAACTCTGATAATGGCCGTTACAGGAATTCTGCCAGCGCTTTCGCAGCCTGCTGCACTTACAGCCGCTACATAATACGTGGTAGATACGTCTAAAGCAGGTGTTTCAAAAACACTTCCTGTAAACGCCAATTCATTTCCTGTAGGTTCTGTGTACCAACGATATGTTCCATCTGCAGGCGCACCTGTAGCTGTTAACGTCACACTTCCGGCTCCACAACGCGACACATCAGGCACGTTAGCTTTAGAAAGTGTAGCAGGTGATGGATTAACAACTAACTCAACTTCATCTGTATCTTCCCCGCAATCACTGTTGCTTGTTACTGTCAGGCGCACCCTTACAACACCAGGCGCTGTTACCTGTACAGTTGGTGTGGTGGTATTTTCGTTCAAGATCGTGGCAATTTCGCCTCCTTCAATTATATCCCAGCTGTACGGCCCATTCTCAGCTCTTCCGGTTAGTTCAAAAAAGGTAGGCCCGTTTGTACTTTGGCAGCGAGGTGTTTCTACTGCTATAGTAGCCAATGGTAATGGCTTAACTGTAGCTGAAACAGGAGTGCGCGATGCGCTCTCGCAGCCAGCGCTACTTACTGAGGCTACATAGAATATACCTGATGATGAAAGCTCAGCTGTTGTATAAGATGTACCTGTTTCCAGTGCGTTTCCTCCGGCAGCCCTGGCATACCAACGATACGTTATCCCATCCGCAGGATTTATAACTGTAAGCGTTACTTCGCCTGCACCACATCGCTCTCCTCCTTGCACATTGCTGCTAGCTGGTGCAGCAGGAAGCGGATTTACCACTAGGTCTGTTTCAGCTACTGCTGGTTCACAGCCAGCAGCATTGCTGGTTACAGTCAAACGTATCCTCACAGTACCTGCCGATGTTACGCTTACCAGTGGTGTAAATGTGTTGTCGCCGCTAATAGTCGCTATTTCTCCGCCACTAATGATTTCCCAAATATAACTCCCATTTGTCACCATTCCAGTAAGTCCAAAAACGTTAGTGCCATCAGGGTTAGCACATTGAGGTTCTTCAGGCAGTATAGACGCGGTTGGCAATGGCCTTATTTCAGCAGTTACAGGAGTCCGTACACTGCTTTCACAGCTGTTAGTACCAATAGCCGTTACATAATAGGTAGTAGAAGAGACTAATACCGGCGTAGTATAAGAAGCACCCTCCTTCACCATTATATTAGTTGCACTGAACCAGCGATAAGTAACGCCTGCAACAGGATTTGTAACGGCTAAAGTAACTTCTCCAGGCCCGCAACGGGCTACCGCAGGCACCACGGGTGCTGCTGGTCTTGGCCTTACTGTTACTGCTAAAGATCTTGTAGCTCCTGCAGTTCCGCAGGCATTGAGGGCTGCAACCGTAACAGTACCAGAAGCGGCACTTTCTGAAAAGTTGACAATAATTTCATTTGTATTCTGACCACTTGCAATAGTTGCCCCAGAAGGTACTACCCATTGGTAGCCTGATGCACCCGCTACCGCAGCCACGCTAAAACGAACGCCAGCTGTGCCTGCACATAAATTATTATTGCTAGCTGTTATAGCCCCAGCGTTTAAGACCGGCGCAACCTGGAGCATTAACGTATTTGAATTACTACTACCATTACCATTACCATTACCTTTCCTTACACTCACAGGCAAACTTCCAGCAGTAGCAATGAGGTTAGCAGTTACATTAACCCGAAGCGTAGCAGTAGAAGTAAATGCAGGGTTTATAGAAACTCCATTAATTACAACTGTTGTGTTTCCGTTTAAGTTATCCCCATTTATAGTTAACACAAAGGCTCCCTCTCCGGCAGTTTTACAGGCGGGTTGCAAACTTGTAATAGTTTGGGCCATTGCCATACCTCCTGAAAGAGACAGGAATAACAACAGAATAATTGAAAAGAGGGGTGAAAATATCCGGGTACCTCCTGAATGAAGTTTTGTAAAGATTCTACTCATAAATTATCTTTGATGGGTACAGATGCAGCTATTAGATACTTGTAAAGGCACCTTTTTAGCAGGTACAGTGGGAGTAGAATAAGGAAACCTTAAAGTAACAAAGCGTTATAAAACGCATGCAACTAACTGATTTACTGCCTAAAGAGATAAAACTCACAACCGAACTACAAGTGCTTCTACTGAAGCTATGGCTGTTTCTTTCTTTCCTAGGAGTAGAGAAATTAATATAATTTAT
>NZ_JBHTLD010000057.1:0-23007 GCF_042678745.1 Pontibacter rugosus
ACACAAGACTTTTATTTTTTATTCAAAAGTCAGTTATTCAATCATTCAAAATTAAATTCGCTCATTCACTCAATCGCTCATTCAAAATTCAAAGCAGCAGCCTCTTTTGAAGGAAAGTCCGGAGGGCTTTGTCTAGAGGTTCGTCTGTCACGAATCTGTCATAGGCTATCTGGCGGTTGCGCATGTTCCGCTCCGTTGACTCCAACCACTCCTGTTGCCGCTGCAAGTATACTTTGCGTTGCGCTGTAGTGCTTACCTGCATCGTTTGCCCAGTTTCCAGGTCCTCAAAGGTCAAGGTGCCGCTGTAAGAGAAGTCAAGTTCGTTCCGGCTTATCAGGTGAGACAGCAGTAGCTCATGGCGCTGTGCCCCTAGTTGGTAAAGCAGCTCTGTTATCTCTGCCTCCTGCTCATACAAGTCTGTCAGGAATACTGTCAGTTCTTTCTGTCGTCTATCTGCAAACAAGTTAGCTGCCGCCTGTGCATCGGGGAACTTACCTTCCGGCTTTATCTCCGACAACTGGTACCAGAAGCGCTGCAAGTGCATATTGTCGGAGCGTGGCGTCAGGTTGATCAGCTGGTTCTCGTGCAGCACGTATAGCCCCACCGCGTCGCCTTGTGTGGTAGCCAGGTATGCGAGTGAAGCCACCAGAAAACGTGCATAGTCTATTTTGCTGATTCCGTTCTCGTCTTCATGTCCCATCGAGGCGCTGCCATCCAATATAAAGCGCACCGTGATGTTAGTGTCTACTTCGGCTTCTCGGATGTAATAGCGGTCAGAGCGGGCAAACATTTTCCAATCGAGCTGCCGCAGGTCGTCGCCGGGCTGGTAGCTGCGATACTGGCTAAACTCCAATCCAGCCCCACGCCTTAGGCTTTGGTTCTGGCCCGCCATAAAGCCTTCCACTACTGTTTTCGCCAGTAGCGGCAGGTCTTTTATCTTTGCCAGGATCTTTGGGTCGATGAATTTGTTGGAGTTGTTTGCCATTGTGTTTCTCTTACTCTACTTTCTTTGTCCTGCTGGCGCGAGTTTTCAACTCGTGTCTGACTATGATGTTGAGTTTGTAACTCAACTGGCTTGAAAAGCCATACTTGCTGGACTCCGCTAATAACCTTTCTGGCGCAAGCGTCCGCTTGTGCCGTTGACTGCCTCTGCTTTATCGCATTTTCAGCCGTATTAGCCATTCTAGCATCCTTTTACCCTTCAGCTTCCAACTGCCCCTGCTGGTGCTAGCTTGCAGCTAGTGCCTACTTACAGTATAGCGCTTCCAGCTCTATTGGCTTACAAAGCCACACCTGTACAGCTTCAGCTATACTTGATTAAACCCTGTTGTCGCAGCCTCAGTCAAGCTAATCTTTCTAGCTACTGCTTATCCTCCAGCTCCCAAACACCAACTGTTTCACTTTTCACTTTGGAGCGCTCAAGCCCGCGAGGGCTCGTCCTCAGGCATCGCGCTGTGTGCCTGAAGCTGCTCCGCGCTCCGCTGCGGGCTGCCCTAACGGGCACCGCAACATGCACAAGGCGCTCAACCCAAGAACTGGGATTTGGTTCAGATACTTCTGCTGACGGAGCGGTGAAACCACAAGACCTTGCGGTGTCCGAAGGTCCCGCGAGCGTCTGACACCTACTAAAGCTTAACTCCCGAGCAACAGCCTATCCAACCTAGACGCTCGCAGGAGCTGCGCACGCTGCGAGGTCTTTAGATTTGTCCTTGATGCATTTAATTAGCTTTTATACTTGAGCAACAGCGACAAACTTAGTTCTTGATTCCTCATTCCTAATTGCCCCAGGGCTTAAACTAGCACTGCTTTCGGCAGCTTTATACTTTGCAGCAGTTCATCAACTACTCTGTCAGACGTGATTCGCTCCGCTTCGGCAGTAAAGTTGACCAGCACGCGGTGGCGCAGCACGGGGTAAGCCATCGTTTTAATATCCTCTTCCGTTACTGCGAAGCGACCATGTAGCAAGGCGCGGGCTTTGGCGGTAAGTATAAGTGCCTGCCCAGCGCGTGGCCCAGCTCCCCAGCGGCAGTAGGTTTTTATAAAGTCTACTGTGGTGCTGTCGGGGCGGGTGGCGCGTACGATGTGGTTTACATACATCAGCAGTTCTTCACTTATATTTACCTCACGCACCAACTGCCGCAACTGTAGGATCTCTTCGCCGCTTATACTTGGCTGTACCTGTGCCTGGCGTGTGCCTGTGGTGTTTGCTAGTATGTTCAACTCTTCCTGCTCCGTCGGGTACTTGATCTTGATATAAAGCAGGAAGCGGTCTAACTGCGCCTCTGGCAGCGGGTAGGTACCTGCCTGCTCAATCGGGTTTTGGGTAGCCAGCAGGAAGAATGGCTTTGGCAGCGGATACGTTTTACCGGCATAGGTTACTTCGTGCTCCTGCATGGCTTCCAGCAGCGCTGCCTGCGTTTTGGGCGGTGTACGGTTTATCTCGTCTGCCAAAACAATGTTAGAGAAGATAGGCCCTTCGTTAAACTTAAAAAATCGTTTGCCGGTAACATGGTCTTCTTCCAACACCTCTGTACCGAGTATGTCGGTTGGCATTAGGTCTGGCGTGAATTGTATCCGGCGAAAGCCCAAATCCATGGCATTGCTCAGCGTGCGCACGAGCAAGGTTTTAGCCAAGCCAGGCACGCCTTCCAGTAAACCGTGGCCGCCAGCCAGCAAGGTGATTAGCACCTCGTCCAGCACTTCTTCCTGGCCTACAATTACTTTCTGTATCTCCTGCTTTAGCTTTGGTAGTTTACTTAGCAGGTGGTGTATGTCTTGTTCAGTCATTTTAGTTTGGTTAATGACTCTGTTTTGCTTTGTAGTTGTAGCTTTTGCTTATTCAACTTAGTATGTTCTATAGCTCGCCTGTCTGGCGGGGACCTACTTTTTTTCTTGACAAAAAAAGTAGGCAAAAAAGTCAAGACAATTTTGTTTGTCGAGGGCCCCTACCCCCACTCGCTGATCGCTCAAACAAAAAATCGTCGTTTGTGCACCTGGCAGATGTAATTTGTTTCATAGTTCATGTGCTAATATGTATGCTGTAACTGTCTGCAATCATTTACTACTGAACTGATAGTTATAAATCGACAGCAGTTGGGAACTCCTCTCTCGAAAAGAGCGCAGGAATGTATTAGATCGTGCATGGAAATCCTGTTGATCCTAAAATCCTGCAAATCCTGATTCAGACAAATCAGCTCGTTAGCGCATACATGATGATATTTACTCCAAACTTGGTATTATCCTCAGCCAGCCAGCGTTTATTTCGGAAGTCGTAGTCCCATTCACAGCCGTAGTCTTTGTTGCTGTAGAGTACGGCTATGCGCCCGTTCACTTCGATAGCTTTTAGGTAATCATGCACCAGATCATCGCCCCAGCCGTTCAACTCAAAAGATGTTGTTGGTGGGCCTTCTTCAAAGGTGAAAAAGGACTTGTAAAGCTTATGGTTGTTGGGGAGCTTCTTTAGTGCGTTTGCCCCAAATATCTGCCGCATCTGCTCTTCGAAAGAACGGGCAAAAAGGCCATCTACATCGTGGTTGCAATCGTCTACAAACACAAAGCCCCCATTCTTCACATAAGTCTCGAAGTTCTGCCGCTCCTTCTGGTTAAACTGCACCAGCTTATGGCCGCTCAAATAGCTAAAGGGATACTTAAACAGCTCCGCACTTTCCAGCGATACCACCTTCTCCTGCTCATTTACCGGCACCGTAGTGTACTGGATAAGCGAGTGCAGCAGGTTGCTGGGCATACGCGGGTCGGTATCCCAGTTGCCGGAGCGGTACTGTAGGCGCACAAAAATAAAAGGAAGCACTTAGGGAGTTCTGAGTTAAGGGTTCTGAGTCTTGAGTATTCTTAATACAGATGCCGCACGCAGCGGTGCTGCATACGGCATCCATAGTATAAATAGTTGTTCTTACACTGCGTCAGATAAGCTGGTGAACGTGAAGTCACGAATTTTCATTGGCGGAATTAAGCTGCCGCTGATGCGCTGTGGCTTGCCAAGCGATTCCAGGTTGTTCAGCATGATTACCGGGCTCTCGTTAAAACGGAAATTCTTCACCGGATACATAATCTTTCCGTTTTCGATATAGAACGTACCGTCGCGGGTAAGGCCTGTGTAGAGCAGCGTTTGCGGGTCTACGGCACGGATATACCAGAGGCGCGTTACCAAGATGCCACGCTTCGTGTTCTTGATCATATCTTCGATAGACTCCTTGCCACCTTCCATGATGACATTGCCTGGAGGCGGAACAGAAACAGCTCCTTTGTTAGAGGCCCAATAACGGGTATTGTACAGGTTCTTTACGACGCCTTTATCTATCCAGGTAACTTTCTGCTGCGGGCGGCCATCACCTGCGAAGGGAGAAGACGGCACTTCTAAATTGTTAGGATCTGAATAAACTGTAATTCGTTCATCTACCAGCTTCTCGCCTACTTTTGTCTTGCCACCAGGCTTGCTCAGGAAACTACGGCCTTCTTCAGCGGCACGCTGATCCATGTTGTAGAACATGTTTTGCAGCAGGTCGATAGATGCGGCAGGCTCTAATATAACCGTATACTTGCCAGGCTCCAGTGCTTTGGCGTTACGGGAATTAGCAGCTTTATCGGCGGCTATTTGTGATGCCTTTCCTGTGTCTAGTTTGCTGATGTCGCTGTAGTCCTGGGTTACGTAGCCAGAGCCGGTGCCATCATCTGTACGCATGGTAACAGAGAAATCCACGGAAGTAGAAGGATGGTAAGCGAACAGGCCTTTGTTGTTCATCTTGGCCGTGAAGTTGGTATAGTGCTCCAGGAAGCCAGCAGCAGCCAGGCCTTTATCAGCAGCGGCTTTTATACTTTTAGCAGCGGCTTCGGCGCGGTAGGCCGGGTCTACTTTGGCGGTGCTGTCGAAATGCTCTTTGGTAACTATGTACTTCTGTGGGCCTAGCAGTGCTATGTATTCCGGACTTTCTGGTGCTAAACGGGCTATTTCTTCGGAGCGGCGAATTACCTTCTCCAGCGATTTGTCATCAAACTCGTTGATGGTGGCGACACCGGAGCGTTTGCCGAAGCGCGACTCTACGGCCATCGACACGTTTTCTTCTGAGCCGCTGGTTGATACTTCGTTTCTGGCGTAGCGGATGTTGCCGCCTACGTTGCCGTTAAGCGTGATCTCACACTCATCAGCCTTTGAAAAACTCAGCGCCTTCTTAAGTATGGCCTGAGCTTCTTCTTTACTTAATATTGCCATTTTTTGATGTCTTTGCTAAACTTTAAACTGGACTACTTTATCAGTTCTGAGTCTTGAGTTCTGAGTCACGAGTTGTTCTCTTTTTGCTGAGAAGTAAGAATTATACTTTTCAGAATCTATATCAACTCCTCGCTCTCCCCGTGTATGCTGTTGAAAGCATCCGGTTTAATATAGTCTGAGTCTTTGAGCAGGCGCAGCCAATAGCTTGTTTCTCTTGCTTCTTTTAAAGCTATACTTAGTTTGTGCCTGAAGTCAGCTTTGCTTTGTCCTCCCAGAGCTTCCTCCACGTTGGCTCCTATAGAAGTACCACTTCTCAGAACTTGCTTTGCCAGTACAAACTCCCGCTGCTCCTGTGTTAGGTGCTTATAAAGCTTGATGATTCGAAGGGCAAAGTTGTAAGACTTAGTAGCAACTATACTTTCAGCCATAGAATATAGTATAACTCAAGACTCAGAATTCAGAACTCATGACTCGCGCTAAATTTTGCGCGCTGTGTTGATCACGTTCACGCCGTTGAAGCGGGTGTGGGCAGAGCCGTGAGACACCGCACTGACCTGGCTTGGCTGCCCTTTGCCGTCGAAGAACGAGCCGAACAAACGGTAATCGCTTTCGTCGCAGGAGCCAGCGCAGGAGTTCCAGAATTCCTGGGTGTTGCTCTGGTACGCTACATCCTCTAGTGGTCCAACAATTTTACCGTTCTTGATCTCATGGAACGTGGTGCCACCAAACTGGAAGTTGTAGCGCTGCTGGTCGATAGAGTAAGAGCCACGGCCTGCGATGTAGATGCCTTTATCAACACCGGCAATCAGCTGATCCACGTTCTTCTTCTCTTTACCCGGAGCCAATGAGATGTTTGCCATGCGCTGGAACTGTACTGAACTCCAGTTATCGGCGTAGCAGCAGCCATGCGATTCTGGCTCGTCAATGATGTGCGCCTGGTCGCGGATAGCCTGATAGTTTACCAGCACACCGTCTTTTATCAGGTCCCATTTCTTGGTTTTCACACCTTCATCATCCCAGCCAACATAGCCAAGTGAGCCTTTTTGTGTTTTATCTGCAAAGATGTTTACCTTATCAGAGCCATACTTAAAGTTCTTGGTTTTCCACTTATCCAATGTGGCGAAGGAAGTGCCGGCATAGTTAGCTTCGTAGCCTAATACACGGTCGAGCTCCAGCGGGTGGCCAACAGACTCGTGAATGGTAAGGCCAAGGTGGTTCGGGTCGAGCACCAGGTCATACTTGCCAGCTAGTACTGATTTTGCGGTTAACTTCTCTTTCGCCTGCTTGGCAGCAAGGGCAGCGTCTTCCAGCATATCATAGGCGTAGCGATAGCCATTCAAGCCAGTGCCTTCCGGACCTTTTATCTTTTCAGATGCCTTCGGAATCATATACTCCCAGCCCATACCCATTGGTGCGCTGAGGGCCTCGCGGGTTTTGAATTTGCCAGAAGCTTTGTCTACCACTGTAACCGTAAAGTTTGGCCAGATGCGGTGAATGTCCTGGTCGATGTAAGAACCTTCAGTAGAGGCAAAGTACTTCTGCTCGTTTACCTGGAACAGAGCAGAGTTAACGAAGTTGGCGCCATTGTCCATTGCCTTGGCGTTGGCAGCCAGTAGCAGGTCTGCTTTCTCGCCTACCGGCACTTCAAAGGCGTTTTTCTCGATTGGTGTTTTCCAACTTACCTCTCCATAGCCTTTAACGGGAGCCAGTTGCACCGGCTCTTTCTGTAGCTTCGCATTGGCTTTGGCAATAGCCACAGCCTGTTCAGCGGCCTTGGCTACACCCTTATCTGATACATCAGAGGTAGCGGCAAAACCCCAGGTGCCGTTGGCCAGCACACGAACGCCTACACCATAAGACTCTGCGTTTACGATGTTCTGCACCTGCTTTTCGCGGGTAAACACATATTGCTGCAGGTAGCGGCCAATGCGTACATCGGCATAAGAGGCTCCTTTAGATTTCGCCGAGTTTAAGGCGACATCAGCCAAGCGCTTTTTAAGGGCTACATCCACAGTTTCCAGTGCTCTTTCCGGCGAAATGATATCGCCAAACACAGGTATGGAGGGCAGCATTAAGCCGCCGAAGCCTAGCGCCGATAACTCAAGAAAGTTTCGTCGTTTCAAAGTGGTAGAGGTTAGTTAAAGTTTAGAGTGTTTAGTTTTAGGTAGCTAAGTATAGCAATTCTGTTTGGCTTATCAAAGTGCAACCAACGACTATCAGCTTAAAGGAGTGTTTTTATAGATGAATAGAGGGTAGAGTTATACCAAACAGATACAAAAACAAAAGCGCAAAGCCTCTACAGGCTTCGCGCTTTATCAGGTACTAGTAAAACTCTGAGAAGATGGTAAAGGCTGATTTGCCTTTACTGGTGTTAGTTTCTGCTGTTGGCCAGGTCTGATGTTACATCAGAAGCAAGGGCAAAATCAGAAAAAGAGGCTACATCGAAGGAGAAGCCGGCGGCAGATGCGAGATCAGCTTCTGAATTTAGTACTTCGATTTTTACATGCCCAACACCTTTGTTGTGGAATTCGAGTTCGCGGGCTGCGGCCTCTGATACATCAATAATACGGTCGCCTACAAAAGGGCCTCTGTCGTTGATGCGCACGATAACAAATTCGTTGTTATCAAGGTTTGTTACTTTCACCTTCGTTCCGAAGGGAAGTGTCTTGTGTGCGGCAGTCATTTCGTGCTTATTGTAACGCTCTCCGCTGCTGGTTTTTCTACCGTGGTAACGACTTCCGTACCACGAGGCCTCCCCCTTTTGGGTATCGGCATTTACTGTGTTTTTCTGTGCAAAAGTTGGTTGGCCGATGCCAATAAATAGAAAAATGATTACTGTTAAAATGAAGCACTTTCTATTATCATTCATACTACGTAATAGTTGGTGAAGGGGCAAAGGTACGGAAAATTCGCTAAACGAGACCTTTTAAGCTCCGATTTGCCTGATGAGATAGGGGGATACAGGTAAAACGCCTAGCTTTGCCTTAAGTCAGATAATGTGAAAATGTTTGTTTAAAGTCTGTGTGGCAACATTTTTAAGTCCAAAGCGGTAAGCAGTGTAGCTTATAAAAAATAGCTAAATTTTTTTAATCACCCAAGCCAATTAGCAGGAAATTGGGATGAAAAACATGAAATATGGTTATCGGGTTTTTACGGTACGAGCTACTGCAGGATAGTATTTTTTTATAGAAAGGTTAAAGTATAAACCATGGATTTCGGAAGGCTGTCAGACATTAGCAAGGTAGACTTTACGTTGCCCTCGAACCACCCCGACACGCTGCCGCTGCTACAACAGGCGGGCAATTATGTAAAACCGCAGGTATACGTGGGCTTACCGGTGTGGGTAAACAAAGCTTGGGTAGGCAAGTACTATCCGGCTAAGATGCCCGAGAAAGAGTCGCTGCAGTGGTATGCCAAGCAGTTTAACACCATAGAGCTAAACAGCACGCACTACCATATCCCAAGCCCCGACACTATCGACCGCTGGCGCAACGTGGTGCCGCATGGCTTTACGTTCTGCCCTAAGTTTCCGCAGCTCATCAGCCACGAAGCCGCCCTGCGCAGCACACAGGACGTAACGGCTGCCTTTTGCGCTTCTATCGCTGGCCTGGAAGATAAACTGGGGAGCGCCTTTCTGCAGTTGCCCCCATACTTCGCCCCTAAACAACTGCCTGACCTGGAAGCTTTTCTTGCCTTTATACCTGAAAGCATACCCGTAACCGTAGAGTTGCGGCACGAAGGCTGGTTTACAGACCATGTAGCAAGTCTGGAGCTGTTTGAGGTGCTCGAGAAGTATAAAGTAGGAACAGTATTCACAGATGTAGCAGGTCGCCGCGACGTGCTGCACATGCGCCTTACCACGCCATCGGCCATGATCCGCTTTGTAGGCAATGGCCTGCACCCCACCGACTATACCCGCATTGATACCTGGGTAGAGCGGCTGGAGGAGTGGTTCAGTAATGGCCTGCGGCAGCTATACTTCTTTGTGCACGAGCCAGACAATACGTTGGCTCCCGAACTAGCCACTTACCTGATTGAGCGCCTGAACAAGGTATGCAGCTTTGATTTGAAACCACCGAAGAAGTATGTGCAGCCGGTGCAGGGGGAGTTGTTTTGAGAACTAGTTTATAGTTGGGTTATATCAGATCAAACAGAATTTACTCATGATTCTATACAATGGGGAGTTGCTTAAAATTGAATATAGAAGTGGTATACTTCAGCTACTACTTTTTTTAGGTTGTGTGTTGTTGACATCATGCGGGGGTTGGCTGTCCGACTCTACAGAAGATTTAGCTGGCAACTATAAGTATGTGTTCGAAAGTAGAGAAAATAGCTTCATCTATGGTGGCGTAAAAGAACAGAAGGTGATTCCTTGCACAGTTGAGACTTATACTTATAGTAGTGATTTCATATTGGCTCAACAGAAAGCAAGTAAAGAATGTGTATTCCCACATAAGATTGAGCAAGAAGAAGAGAAAGTGTACTTCTGGATTATTGATATCAAGAATGATGCACTATACAGATCGGATTCAAGGCAGGCGTATGAAGCTAACCGGAATTGCCTGCACGTACCTGAAGAACTTCAGCTTGATAAGCCATAACCAAAGTTCTGCTATTGTTTTACTACTACCTCCATTTTAGGGGCAAACAGACCGTCGTTGCTGACCATCCACTTGCCTTGACTGGCGTAGCGGGTAAACATGGTGCCGCCAAAAAGCTTCTTTGCGCCAAAGTATAAGCCAGACTGCTCTTTTCGAACAAGGTTGGTTTTATGCAGTTTCTTAACATACTCTAGGCTTACCACAAAATCCTCATCCACCACAATGTCATACGGCACCAAATCTATACTTGCTTTGCCTTTGCTGCCGGTAAACTGCAAGTATACCGGCTCGTGCAGGATGTTTTCTTTCGGAAGGCCGTTCTCCAAAGTATAAATGTTCATCCGGAAGAAGAGCGTATCGTAGTCGTTCAGGAAAATGTCAATATTAAAGGCCTCCAGGTAAGTTATTTTGCCCTTCACCTTGCAGAGTAGCCCGATCTCGTTGCCTAAATTGCTGAACTTAAAAGGCGTCATGCCGACACCAGATGGCGTGGCTTTGTTGCCTAGGGAGTTTGTCTCTAGCTTTTGGCCGGTAACCTTTACCTCCTGAAGAAGGTGTTGCGCTGGCTCTAGCAAAACAGTTGGGTCAGCTTCTAGCTTCTGTGCCAGATGCTGCAAAGTATAGCGCTGCTGCTCATACCCCATCATAGAAACAACAAGTGTGTCGGAGGCATTAGTGGCTGCCACAGATAGCTCAAACGCACCGTTGCTGTTGCTCACCGTGCCAATATCTTTCCCTTGCAGGCCTATACTGGCATAAGGAACAGGCGCGTGCGTAGCGGCATCTTTAATGTTGCCTTTTAAACGTATGGTGTTAGTCTGTGCTACAATAAGGGAGGGAAGCATGTATAAGCCTGCTATTAATAACCAAAAGCCTTTCATTTTTTCGTTTGTTTAGGGTGATTGCGGAAATTCTATCACACAAACATAAGAGGCTGTCGACTTATAAAAACAGGCCTTCGCGAGCAGTATACCCTATTTTCCGAAAGTGATACCTTTATGAAGCCTGCTGGAGGTGCTGTTCCCGGTAAACTTTGGGGGATAAGCCGGTCATTTCTTTAAAAACCCTGTTGAACGTCGCTTTCGAGTTGAACCCACTTTCTTCTGCTATGGCAAGCATGGTCAGGTGCCGGAACTGGTCGCTCACGATATGGGCTTTAATTTCTTCTATTCGATAGGTATTGATAAAGCTTGTAAAGCTGAGGCCCGTCTGGAGTTTGATGAGCTGCGAAGTATACTTGACGTTGGTGTTAAGGCGTGCAGCTACCTCGTTAAGTTTTAGGTCGCTTTTCCGGTACAGCTTCTCCTGCTCTATCAGGTGCAGCAGGTTTTTAAAGTATTCCTCTTCTTGTGCTGCGCTTAAAGTATAAGCAGCTTCCTTTTGCCTGGTATGTATGTCGTGCATGTGCCGGAAACTGAAAGCACTGATTGCAAAAACTGCTATGAAATCCAGGGCGGTAAAAAAGCTGACGACGCTGTTGGTATACTGCGCTACATTGTAATGCTGAGCGAACACAAGAGCAAGCGCAAAGTACAGCGACCAGAAAGTAAACCGTATCAGGAAGTATGACAGGCTATACTTCAGCCATTTCAGTTTGATAGTAGATAAGTTAGTAGCCTTTCGGATGAGTTTGAGGCTCCGGAGAACACAGTAAACAGCTAAGAGACTGGCTAAAAAGCTATGGATGGCTGCTGCCCAGGCAAACGCATCAGTTAAGGCTAATCTAACCAGCTGCCCTGAAACCCCCAGCCCCAGGAGAACAAGATTGCCAGCCAGTTCTATCAGTGCTGGAACAAACCACCAGTAGTAGGAGCGTTTCCAGGTAAAGTTGCTTTCGGTAAGCGATCGGCTATAGAAGTATAGCAGCGGACCAAACCAGAACACGAACAGCGATGGAAACCCGAGAAGCCAATTGTATTTGGCAACCAATCCTGAGCTCAGGAAAAAGCTATGCAGCGAGCTGAAGTTAAAGATAAGTATAAACAGGCCAAGTAGTACATTGGCACTGCGGTTCCCTTTGGTGTTGCTTATAAAAAGTACACCAAGCAGCAACCCTTGCGAGAAAATCAATAAATCACTAATGGCAAGTATACTTAACTTCACGCTGTTTGTATTCAATTATTAGAACCACCTAAAGCTACAACTAAGTTTTACTCCTGCTGTCTTTCTAGGTGACATTATACTAAGAGCCGTTGTGCTGCTGGTAGAACAGCAGCTAGAGTATGAACGACAGAGTAAATTTATCCACATATATAAGTATAAATATGTGGGAATGTGCATAACTGCCGCCTAAAACAAGAAAAAGCGGCTGCCCTCATCGGGGCAGCCGCTTTTATATGATCAGCAAGTATAAATCCTGCTTTTTAAGAAACTACAGCTTAAACGTGTCGTCGCTTAGGTTCTTGTTTACCTCAACGGTTTGTACTTCAGCTTTAATTGTCTGAGGGCCAACTACTGTCTCGGTTACATAAGGAAACTTCACACCGTTTACTTCTTTGTAATTGCCGTAAGTCTTGGTTTGTGTGATGATGCCTTGCGGCGTCTCCAGATTGTTCACCTCTTTCAGGCGCAGACCAGAGTCTTTCGCAAAGTAATGCGTGGCTTTCTGGCCGTTTGGCTGCGTTACCTCTACTGCATAAGCCTCTGTGCCGTTTACATCTTCCATACCAGTTAACTTGGTTTTGATGCCAAGCTTGTCGTACTGCAGCGCAGGGAACAGGTTTGCTTCCAGTTTCTGAGTTTTCAGCTCATCGGCAGTCAGCTCCTTGTTCACACCTTGCATCGGCGCTTCCATTTTACCTTTGTCGCCGTTGATGATCACACGTTGCATCGGATTATTGTTCATCAGCACCTGCATCGCAAATTTATCGCTGCCTTTCTGCTGCTGCTTAAACACCAGCGTCATGCCCTGAATGGTAGCGTTGCTTGTGATAGACACATCCTTCAGCTTCTCGATGTTCGCTTTGCCACCAATCGCCTTGATGTAATCAGCAATCACTTTATCAGCTGTTAAACCAGCCGGAACGCCCATGGTTTTGCGGTCTACTTTGTTACCTTCAGCGTTGTAGTAGGTGATCTGGTTATCGTCTTTGTCGAACTTCTTTAGTTTATCAGCAATTTCAGTAGCATTACCTACAGCCAGCACATACATCTTGTCCGGGTTGATATACTTCTGCGCCACGCGCTGTACGTCGTCGGCCGTTACAGCCTCCACCTTTTTCAGGTAATTAGCATAGTAATCTTCCGGCAAGCCATAACGAGCGGTGTTGATAGCGTAAACAGCTACTGTAGCAGGATTCTCCAGGCCACGGCCAAAGCTACCCATAATATAAGCCTTTGCATCGCGCAGTTCCTCATCGCTCACGCGCTCGCTGCGGATTTTGGTAAGCTCGTTCATGAACTCTACCACGGCACTGTCGGTCACAGCATTACGCACGTTTGCGCTGGCATTGAAGCGGCCTAAAATCTCATCGTTGTTGATAGATGAGTATGCACCGTACGTATAGCCGTGCATTTCGCGCAGGTTCTGGAACAAACGAGAGTCCATGCCACCACCTAGGATATTGTTCATCAGGGAAGCTGCTACGGCATCCTCAGCACCTGGCTTCAGGTCGGCAGGATTTGTAAGTATAAGCGAGCTTTGTACCGCACTTGGACGATCTACTATAACAACCTGCGTTTTCTCCGGGGCTTTAGGTAGTTCGAAGTTTATATCTTTTACCTCGCCTTTCTCCCACTTAGCAAGAGACTTTTTCAGGAGTTTCTTCATCTCCTTTGGCGTTACGTCGCCTACCACAGCCAGGTAACCAATGTTTGGCTTATAGTAAGTTTTGTAGTAGTTCTGAACATCCTGCAGGGTGATTTTGTCTACCGTCTCCTCGGTCATCACCTCACCATATGGGTGGTTTTTGCCATACAGCACCAAGTTGCGGGTACGGCTGGCGATAGCATCCGGATTGTCTTTAGACTGGGCCAGGCTGGCTTTCATCTGCTTTTTAACCTTGTCCAGTTCTTCCTGCGTGAACTTCGGGTTTAGCAGCGCATCTGTTGTCAGATCTACCAGCGTTGGCAGGTGCTTCTTTAAAGAGGATGCATTGAAGCCGGTAGAAGAGAAGCCAAGGTCAGCTCCGATAAAGTCTACCTGCTCGTCAAACTGGTCTTTGGTACGGTTAGTTGTGCCGGTACGCATCATTTGGCCAGCAGCCTGTACGTAACCAGCTTTATCAGCTTCCAGAATCGGGTCGCGGTCCAGCACCAGCGACATAGATACCACTGGTTGCTTGTGGTTTTCCACCACGTATACTTTCAAACCATTCTTCAAGGTGAAGTTCTCATACTTACCCAGTTCAATTTTAGGAGCAGGGCCTGGAGGCGGAGGAGTAGCTTGTTGTGCCTGGGCAGGCATTACACACATCAACGCCAGCGCCAAAAATGCTGCACTATATAGTTTCTTTATCATGATTGTTCTCAGTTTTTGATCTTGATAAAAGACATTGTGACAATGGACAAAAGATGCGGCTAAGTATAACCTTTCCTTTGTCTTTCGTCAAGAAGTCCTTTGTCTAAAAATTACTTCGGTTGAGCTGATTTTGGCAGGTAGTGCAGCACCACACGGTTATTTTTGGTGAGGTACTCCTTGGCTACGCGCTGTATGTCATCTTTCGTCACCTTCATGTAGCGCTGCAGCTCTGTGTTGATCAAGTTGGCATCACCGAAGTATACAGCATAGTTAGCAAGGCTCTCGGCACGGCCAGCTACAGTGCTGTTCTGCTGCACAAAGTTGCTCTCAATCTGGTTCTGTAACTTCTGGAACTCACGGTCAGAAAGCGGTTCTGTTTTTACGCGCTCAACCTCAGCGTCCATGGCTTTCTCTAGGTCATCTACTTCTACACCCATGTTGGCGATAGCAAATGTCAGGAACAGGCCCGGATCTTCTGTCGGGAAAGGAATAGAGGCAGCAGCTACGGCTTTCTGCTGCTTATCTACCAGTGCCTTTGGCAGGCGAGCACTCTCACCACCAGAAAGTAAAGTTGTCAGCATAGAAAGTGCATAGAAATCATCCGTTCCCTGCTCCGGTACATGGTAAGCTTGGATAACAGCTGGCAACTGAATGTTGTCATACACCGTTTTACGACGCTCTTCTGTCTGCTTCGGCTCTACTGTGTTCGGGCGAGGAATTTCTTTGGTGCCTTTCGGGATACCAGCAAAATACTTCTCGATCATCTTCTTAGTCTCCTCTATGTTGATGTCGCCGGCGATAGAAAGCGTCGCATTGTTTGGCACATAGAAGGTCTTGTAGAAATCGCGGAATTCGTCGATGCTGGCAGCGTTCAGGTCTTCAAAAGAGCCGATCGGCATCGTTTTGTAAGGGTGCTCCTTAAAAGCAAGCGAGAACACATTCTCGCCCATAGAGCCGTAAGGCTGGTTGTCGATGCGCTCACGCTTCTCTTCCTGTACTACTTTGCGCTGCGTTTCCACACCCACCTGGTCAATCTTAGCGTGCTTCATACGCTCTGCCTCCAGCCATAGGCCAAGCTCCACCTGGTTAGATGGCAGCAGTTCGTAATAATAAGTACGGTCGAAAGAAGTGTTGGCATTAAGCGCGCCACCCGCTTTTTGTACTAGTGAACTGTACTCACCACGGTTAATGTTCTCAGTACCCTCAAACATCAGGTGCTCAAAAAAGTGTGCAAAGCCTGAGCGTCCTGCTACTTCGTTCTTAGAGCCTACGTGGTACAGCACCGATACTGCTACGTTAGGCGTAGATTTGTCCTGGTGCAGGATTACGTGCAGGCCGTTCGGGAGCGTGTACTCCGTGAACTCAATCTTGTTGCTCTTGCTCTGCGCCATAGCCGCAAGGCTGGTGGCACACCACAAAAGGCAGATGATAAACTTGCTTTTCATGTGTTTTTAAGTTGTTTTGATAAGCGTGAATTGGCATAAGCCGATCTTGTAGACGCTATACTACAAAGTATAAAATTAGTTCTAAACTGTGGGAAAAGCCACTTGCGCTCAGAAGTACATTTTGAGTTTCGGCAGATATGATGGAGAGGTAGATGAACCTGTTGATTTTATAGACGAACAAGAATCTGCTTAGCTGAGATCAGAATTCAGAACAATTTATACTTTGAGGGCTCTGTAGGAATAACCAGAAAAGGTGCTTTAGAATAACTGCTGTAGCTGTGCTGCTACAAAGTTTTTCGGCACGCACAGCAGCAGCGAAGCTACAAATAAAACGAATGCAGCATATTTAGCCTGTACTATATCTTTATGCACATCAGGTAGTGTTATGAGTGTGTACATCAAGCCCATAAACACCGGAAAGAGCATCGTTTCTAGTGCATCTTTCACTTAGACGGAGAAACATTGGTAAGTGATTATCTTTTAATATCAGTACATCCTCGGCAACTCAATGCCTTTGATTTTACGGTACAGCCCAAGTGCTGCCTGGTCGGTGAGACTGGCGACAAAATCGGCAATATGGATGATGCGCACGTAAGCTGTGGCCGACTCAGGTAACTGCAGGTAGTGCGGTGGAATAAGGGAGGCCAGTTTGCGGTGATGTTTGGATTCAGGCTTGAAAACAGCTTTTATCCCGGCATCTAACAAACCGCCAAGCACTTCAAAACCGGCAGCCTCAATCTCCAACACCGGGCGGTTCTGGTAAATCAGCTTAACGGATAAATCTTTGATCTGATCCAGCACAGGCTTGCAGCTCAGTTCATTTATCAGAGGCTTGTCGTAAGTGCCCTGCAGCATTTCAGGTTCATGCTGAATGAAAATCGCGGATGTTTCCTCTATTAGCTTGCCTATGATACGGGCACGCAGGTAGCCTATTTCCTCACGCCAATCATAGAAAGTAAGGCTGGATTTACGGTTAGGATCATCATCCAGAATTTGGCGCAGCAAGCTCAGTCCTTGCTCATGCGGCACCAGGCCGAGCTTCAGGCCATCCTCAAAATCAATGATGCGGTAGCAGATGTCGTCGGCGGCTTCCACCAAAAAAGCCAGCGGGTGGCGGTGGTAAAAAATTTCGCCGGCAGTGCTTTTTTTCAGCAACCCCAACTCCTGCGCAATCGTGTTAAACCATGCCTTTTCCGTCTGGAAAAAGCCATACTTCTTTTCGCTGGTGTTTTTTGTGCCTGCTATCATGGGCAGCGACTCCTTTGGGTACTTGGTAAAGGTAGCCAGTGTAGTAAACGTAAGGCTAAGGCCACCGGGATGGTTGCAATGCGTTGGGTAAGTATAAGTCAGAATTCTAAAGCCAGCCGCATTGCCCTCATAACTTTGCAAGTCTGCTTTCTCTGCCTCGGTAAGGCCTTTTAAGTATGGCTGTGCCTCCTCACTTAGAAAGTAAGCTGAAATAGCGTCTTCGCCAGAATGACCGAAGGGAGGGTTGCCAATATCATGGGCCAGGCAGGCGGCAGCTACTACATCACCAAAATCCGCTTCTTGTATATGCTTTTCCTGTGCTAACGCAGGGTAGCGTTCCAATATACTCTTGCCAACAATACGGCCCAACGATCGGCCTACAACAGAGGCTTCTAAACTATGGGTAAGGCGCGTGTGCACAAAATCACTTTCGGGCATAGGCATTACCTGAGTTTTATTTTGCAGCCTCCTGAAAGCGGAAGAAAATACGATTCTGTCGTAGTCGCGCTGAAATTCGCCCCGCACCGATTCATCTGTGTTATACTTTGGGTCGTTTGTTTCGAAGCGCTTTTTGGAAAGGAGCTTGTCCCAGGTGGTGGTTTGAGGTATCATGTACAGGTATAAAGTTGAAAACTTAGCTTAAAAAGTTGCTGCTTGCCAACATAACCTTCGGAAAGCTGTAGTTACAGTTTCGAAAATAGGAGCAGCTTCTTAGTTAGCGAAACAGGCTCTGAGGCACCAGGCTATAAAGGTTATTTTATCTGCCGTCTTGAATGAAGGTGCTTTTAGGTAGCTGTTAGACTCGCTAAGCCTTTTCAAATATAGTTTTATGCTTGTGATTATACCAGAAAGTGATTTTTTTAAAGGATAAAATCAAAATAAACAGGCGTCATAACAATAAATTATTTTTGCGCCATGTTACAATATTTTTGTGAAATAATGGTTGAGCAATGGTTTTAGGTGCTGTAAACGATATTTTAGTATGATATATGAATTAAGTGGCTTGTTTTGGAATGTTACAAACAGGCGTCAAAATACCTTGTGTTACTAAATCAAGATATCGAATTTTGAACCATCGAATAAGCCCTTATCCAAGCAAAGAAAACACTTAGGCTCTACAACCCTAACTTTATGGCGAACTAATAGCAGCGCTTTTCCATGTGTGCGTTGCATTAAACAGACCATTATTTATTTGAAAAGCAAGCAGATAGCAATTTCCCCAATTGTAACCTGCTTGCTTTTTGTTTTAGTAATCATAAGCGCCAACTAGCAATTACATGTATACTACTAGCTGCTGTAACCTATGGGATGCATGTTACAAAAAGGAGGTTTTGCTACCTGATGCACCTGTTACAGGATGTTACATTAAAGCTTAAGAATTCGCTGTTGCCCATTTCTGGCGCTATCCTGCCATTTCAGGATATACATACCTGCCGCTATACCTGATAAGTCAACTGTTGTCGGGATATTATCTTCAGTGACGCGTAAGTTGAATACTCGGATTAGCTTGCCTGCCGTATCATAAAGTTTAACATTTAAGTCAGTGGCTGACTGTACAATGTAAGACAGCCTCAACTGGTTTGCGTCTGCATCGGTAAAGGGATTGGGATATACTTTGAATATATGTAATGAGGCAGGCTTTGGAATCATGGGCTGTATTCTACAGGGATTTGCTCCTATTACGTTTGCCATAACTACATTAGCTCCTTCTATATCTAAAGAGCTTAGGGTACGGAAAAGCTGTGCTGACTCAATGGCATAGAGCATCACGGCACGTTCCAGGTTTACATGGCTTAACTGGTGCGCATGCCCTAGCTCATGCAGCATTACCGTTTCAAAGTCAAACTGACGGGCACCAGGGCCAGCAGGGCCATACTGCCAGTTAATGTTGCTGTTTATCTCCATATCGAATTCAGACAGGAAGAACAAGGTGTCGTTGCTGGTGGGGCAACCGTTGTAGCGGCTGATAGTGCGTGCCAGCACGCCTTCGCCCACCGTAGATCCCGGAGCAAATCTTACTACGGTAGTTTCATCTTCTACAGCTTTTTCAATAGAAGTGTTTTCTCCTATCTGCCAGTTTACTTCCGATACCGCTATCCAGGAGTTCATGGCTCTGATGAATCCATCTTTAGCTGCCTGCCTGTTGTTCATGCTTTCAGAAAAGTGTATAGTATAGCCGCCTGTGCCGTTCTGATTAATGAGGCTAGGTTGAAATGTTCTGTTGTTAAAGCTAACGTTGGAGTAGGCAAACTCCAGCACAATAGGCTGGGGAGAGATGGCAACAGTACCATCGTTTGCCGTTACACGAATAGGGCCAGAGCCTGCAGTGCCTTCATCCAGCGTTATAGAGGGTATATAAAGCTCGATGCGGGTGTTGCTCCAGGAAATATACTCATAAGGAAGCGGTTTAACATTAGTTTGGCCACCATCATCGGCATTCTGGAATTCTACAAAACCATTGCCACGCCTGTTGCCAAAGCCGCTACCATTAATCGTGAGTAAAGTGCGTGTGCCGCCACTCGCCACAGTAGGCGAGAAGCTCGAAATAACGGGGGCAAGCGGTGCATTCTGCGATTGCTGGCTTTTTTCTACAGCAGGCCTATTGGCTAACTTCAGGTTTTCGGTAATGGTTTGGGCGTTTTGCCCGGTTTCCTTGGCTATACTTTCGTAAAGTTGCTGTATGCTGTCGTAGCTGTCGAAAACACTACGGGCGGTTCTGTTTGTTATATCATAGCGTATTAAACCTTGCTGGCTGCCGTAGGGGGTGGTACTTAAGCCTGTGGAAGCTGGTGTGCGCTCCAGAAGTTTTTGTTTTGTAAGAAAGAAGACTCCATGCTGGCCAGGCCGCAGTTGCAGTGCAGTGGAAAATACGTGTTTCTGAAAACCGACTGTGCCGCCTTCTGTAATTACTTCCAGTTGTGCTTGCTGCGCATCACCTTTAAAAGATTTATATACTTTAATGGTGCTGGAAGTATAAATGTTCTGGTGCTTGGTGTCCCAAAAAGACTCCTGTGCTATTACTTCTCCCTCAACTACAACATCAGATGCTTGCACACGCTCTTTTAGTGTGAGCGGCACCATATGCTGGGTATCAGAAGCAAAGGAGTAGCATGGTATAATAAACAGGACAAGAGAAAGCAGCACAAGCGCAGTACGCCACCCTGCAAAAGCGATCGGGTAATTGTTAGCCATAAAAGGTATCAGTCATGGTTTTAGTAAATATGCATGAAGGCCCAGCTAAAGGACAAGCCGTTTATCTTACGCAAAATCACCTTAGCTAGGATATATTGTAATATAAATAAGAGAATGTTTAAATTTTTGTTCGAAAAATCGAAAACAAATAAAGTAAGGCGCTGGCTAATCTTGTTTCGAGCGCACTAGCAGCTTTGGTGTGCTATAAGCAGCAGCAGTCAGGTTCTGAAAGCGCAAATCAAAAGTATCATAAGTAGTCAGACAAATTTAGCTTAACCTATTTTTTTATTCTGAAAGTATCTTGTTGATAGTGGCCCTCTTCCCTCGAAAAAGCTTAATCTCAGGGGGGGAGCCCTCTATTTCTATCAAGCTTCTTACAGAATGGCAGGTGTTTTTATACGTAAAGTTAATCCCGCCCCTATGCTTATATGCTCTTACTTTAGTTTAAACGAAAAAAAGGTCTGCCAGCATATACATGCGGCAGACCTTTAAGAAAACTCATGATCTAATAATTACATTACTATTTATCTGCATTTATAAGCTTTTTATACTTGTCGTATACTTGCTGAGGCTGCTTTTTGCCGTTGATAAATAACTCGTCGTTGTTTAGGTGAATGTTCAAGTTGCTGCTGTTTCGTTCAATCAACCCATCCTTGATAAGCTCCTGCTTTACTTCCTCCATACGCTCCGCACGTTTTTGGCGCTGTTGGTCCATCTCAGCTCTGCGGGCATCCATTTCCTGACGTCGTGCTTCCTGACGAGCCTTTATTTCTTCGGATCGGGTTCTGTTGTGCTGTTTCATTTCTTGTTTTCTCAAGCTATCCTGTAACATAGTGTTCTGGGTAACTTCTTTTTCAAAACGCTTTATAGCTTGTTCAAATTGCTTTATTTCATGCTCCAAAACTTTTAGCTCTTCTTTGCTAGCTCCTACAGGTGGTGCCGGAGGTACAGGAGGTAACAGTTCACCATCTGGCATAGGGGCGGCTGGTGGTGCCGGAGGAGCCGGAGGCATGGGTGCAACCCCTCCTTGAATAGCTGCGTCAGTTCTTGTTGAATTACCTTGTGCATCTATAGTTGCCAACCGTCTGCTGGCTTGTTGAGCCAGTAGCTCAGCCTGCTGCTTGTTTGCCTTTGGTGCCTGCTGCACTGCAAGTAAGCGCTGCTCTATCAGGTCTTTGTGTTTATTTAGGTCGCGGTTTGGTATACGTTTACCATCTACATAAAGCTCTTTTACCTTGCCTTTTTTGTTTGTGATGATAACTATATTGCGGCTTTCCCCAGCAGCATCCTGGGCTATGTAACTTATCTGTTCAGGAGCGCCTGTAGTAGATGCAGTTTTACGTAGGGTATCTTTTGCTGCGCTTATAATAGGTGCGTCTTCCTGCGGGTTTAGTGCTGCCGTGGCTCCAAACGAAAGAACCAGCATGCCGGTTATCAGTACTAATCCGGCGGCAAAGCCATCTGAGAAACGAGGCTTCAGTGGCTGCTGTCTAAGCAAGCGCCTGACACGGTTAAGGAGAGATCCTCTTTTGCCGGAAAATGCGAGTGCCAAACCCGGTGCGCCTGGCAGTCTCATCGCCTCAAGCTCAGTAAGCGCTCGGGCATACGTGAGGGGATTGCCGCATAAGGCCACGGCTATGTCATCGCAGCAGTTTTCGCGCTCTGCCCGCACC
Organism: Pontibacter rugosus; assembly: GCF_042678745.1. NCBI lineage: Bacteria > Pseudomonadati > Bacteroidota > Cytophagia > Cytophagales > Hymenobacteraceae > Pontibacter > Pontibacter rugosus. The sequence continues at coordinate 21,846 of NZ_JBHTLD010000057.1, forward strand.
ACTCCTGACAGCCACCACATGGCAGGATGATAAAAGAAGAGCATATCCATGATAGACTGGAGCAGGTTAAGCAGGTAATCTTTGCGGACAATGTGCGCCAACTCATGGGCAAGTATAGCTTCCACCTGAGCAGAGGGTAAGCCAGTAATGGCCCCAAGCGGGAAAAGAATAACAGGCTTTGCCACACCGATTGCCATAGGCACCTGTACCAGTGCCGACTCCACTAACCTGATAGCCCCTTTAATGCCTAGCTGCGCCGCCAACACGTTTAGCTTCTGCTGCCACTGTGCATTCGCTGCTTCAGCTCTGTAATAGCGCAGGCGCTGCGAGTAGGCTATGCCTCCCATAAAGCGAACCAACATCAGCACAAAGCCCAACAGCCATAAAGTAACTATCAAAGTTAAGTGCTGTTCAAAGTATACTTGCGCCACTGCAAACGGATCAGACCAAAACGAAAATGCCGGAATTGTAACTGCCGCCTGTGCTGTTGATGTCATACCTGCCTCTAACTTTATAGGCTGGTGCAGCGTGCAGTAATAGACCAAGGTGGCGCTTGAGAGCAGTAACTGCAGCACCATAGCTGCCCCAGCTACTGTGTAGCGGGTTTTAGCTGCGTGGCGGTGCAGTAGCACGAGCAAAAGGCTTAGCAGTAGCGCTACAAAAGCACCTTGCCAAAGCGAGTGCAGTAATGTCCAGCCAAGGGCATGTGCCAGCCCTTCCGGAATCAGGTTCGTAAGTTGATTCATTTGTTGCCTCCTTCCAGTTTATCTAATAAGTTTCTGATCTCGTCTAACTCTTCTTTGGATGCGCGGCTGTTGCCGAGTGCCTGCATCACCAGTTTACTGGCCGACCCTCTGAAGGCTGTGTCCAGAAAGCGGTTTAGCAGCTGCTGTTGTGTGTCTTCCTCTTTTAGGAGCGGCTTGAATATGTGGGAGCGACTTGTCTTATCAGCCTCCAGCATCTTTTTCTCCGCCATTATCTGCATAAGCTTTAGCGTGGTAGTATAGCCGGCCTCTTTGCTTTTGCTTAGCTCTTCGTGTACAAACCGAACAGTGTTGGGGCCATGCTGCCAGAGTATCTGTAGTATTTCCAGTTCGGACTCTGTAGGTTTCGGTATTTGTTCTAAGGCCATATCAATAAAGGAGTTAAGAGTTATTTCTTT
>NZ_JBHTLD010000058.1:0-22801 GCF_042678745.1 Pontibacter rugosus
CTAAGAAGATGAGAAACGTATTTTATTTTAAAAATAAATTAAGGTTTGCCTTGATGGCCCCTGCGCTGGCCTTCTCGCTGATGATAACATCATGCGAAAAGCAGACATTGGATGAAATAACTCCTTCAGATAGCTTAACGGAGGCAAGTGCCTTTACAACTCCTGAAAGAATAATGCTTGCCATGAACGGTGTTTACGATGCTGCTCAATCCGGTTTCTATGCCAATAATGCCGTACGTGGGTATCCTTTTGGAGCTGCTAGCATTGAGCAGGGAGATACACGGGGAGAAGATGTACTGAACGTGGCTACTTTCTATCAGATTACCTACGAAGGTACACAAACCACTTCATCGGCGAATAACCTGTATATGTGGGAGACACTGTATGCCTTAATAAACAGAGCCAACGTGGTGATAGAAGGCTTGCAGGGTGCAGCTGAGGCTGGTACTATAACTCAGGAACAAGCTGATGCTTATGTAGCAGAATGCCGTTTTCTGAGGGCACTGGCACATCATGAACTGTTAACAAATTTTGCCAGACCATACAATGAAACTCCTGATGCTTCGCATCCAGGTATTCCATATAGAACTATGCCAATAAATAGCTCTGATCGTGTGGATGAGGCAAGTGCGCAAGGGCGGAATACTGTGAAGGAAGCTTATGAACTGTTACTTCAAGATTTGGATTATGCAGAAAACAACCTTCCTGCTGAGCGTAATGAGCAAATAATCAAAGCAACCCAAGGAGCGGCTATTGCACTTAAAACAAGAGTAAAGCTGCACATGAGGGATTGGAGCGGTGTAATCACAGAAGCAGAGAAGCTTGTTTCTGGTACCACTACTTTTACAAGCCCAATTGGTGGATACAGCTTGACGGAAACGCCTGAAGGACCTTTCGCCAACGACGACAGTAACACAGAGTCTATATTCTCAATACAAAACTCCAGCAATGATAACGCTAGTGTTAACGGCTCTTTGGCAAACATGTATTCTGGAGCAAACCGTGCGCTTATAGCCATTAGCCCAATTATCTGGAATGCAGCTTTTTGGCCAGAGGACGACTTGAGAAGAACTCAGCTTACTGCTGAGTACTTTGACGGCGAAAGGTATACTACTAAGTACCGCGATCTTGCTGCTTTCTCTGATAATGCTCCGGTTATTAGATACGCAGAAGTGTTGCTGAACTACTCTGAAGCAATCACAAGAACACAAGGCGTAACTGATAAGGCATTAGCACTTCTAAATGCAGTAAGAGGAAGGGCAACAGATGCCGTTTATGCTACATCTGGTGCCACTGCACCTTACCTGAACATAAGCAGTCCTTCGGGAATGCTTATCGCTATAGGGAACGAGCGTAGAATTGAGTTCTTGGCTGAAGGCTTAAGATGGAAGGATATTCATAGAACAGCTAAGGAAGGTGACTTTGGCTTCGATGGTATACCGGCTAAAGTTTACTATAATGAGACTGTTGGTGAAGATTGGGATGCTGCAAGTGGCAGCGTAAGGGCGGAGCTTCTTAATAACATCCCGGCAAGGGATTATGAAGACAACGCTTTCTTATGGCCTATCCCAATTTCAGAGGTCAACGCTAACCCTGTGCTAGCTGGTCAGCAGAATCCAGGTTACTAATTCAACAACATATCCAAAAACCCCACCAGTCGTTTGACTGGTGGGTTTTTTGTTTTTATACTTGTTCTTATAATCCGAGAACTATGCTACTACCAAACCACAGCAGTCATATACTAGAGGCCGGAGTTGATGAAGTTGGGAGAGGGTGCCTGGCCGGGCCTGTGGTGGCTGCCGCAGTTGTCCTTCCCCCTGACTACCAACATCCGCTCCTAAACGACTCTAAAAAGCTATCCCAAAAAACAAGAGAGTTGTTGCGCGAGGACATAGTGCGAGATGCAGTGGCATGGGCGATTGGAGAGGCCTCACCAGAGGAGATAGATCAGATCAACATACTGCAAGCTACTTACCTGGCCATGCATCGCGCCATCGAAAAGCTACAACCGCAGCCAACTTACCTGCTAGTGGATGGCAACCGTTTTAAGCCATACCTGGCACTCCCGTATAGCTGTATGGTGAAGGGGGATGGAAGGTATTTATCTATTGCAGCAGCCTCTGTTATTGCAAAAACATACCGCGATGAGTTAATGTGTGGGCTGGCGGAGCAGTATAAGCAATATGGATGGGAACAAAATGCAGGCTATCCTACTAAATATCACCGGGCAGGTATTGCAGCACATGGCATCACGCCATACCACAGACTATCTTTTGCATTGTTGCCAAAGCAAACAGCGCTGTAGTAGTTCTGTGTGAGCCTTTTAATAGAAACAAGAGAAGGTATTCTTGTTTTACTTTAGCTTAATTAAGTCTAAGAAAAGACTGAAGCTATCCAGCGATGAATCGCTGCGCTCGAAGCTATCGAAAGAGAGAGGCTTTACAATGTAGCCTGAAACATTCAGGCGCTGGGCAGCCATCCTGTCCGACTCCTCATTGGATGTAGTCATGATGAAAACCGGGATATGGCTGAATTCAGGTTCACGGCGCAACTCCTCCAAAAACTCAAGCCCATTCATCTTAGGCATGTTGATGTCAAGTAGAATAACGCTAGGGGCAGGGGATATTTTAGGAACACCTTCGCCACGCAACATGCTCAGGGCCTCGCGGCCGTTACGTGCTTCATGTATAGGATGCGTAATACCAATTTTTTTTAGCTCCCGTTCCACATTCATGGTATCCAGGTAGTCGTCTTCTACCAACAGGATGTTTACTTCTCCAGAATTCATTATATCGAGGTACTTCTTGTTAATTTAAACAAAACTATGAAAAATTTTCCTCATTACCGGCGTCTTTCGGCCAGGTAAAGGTAAAAGTTGAGCCCTGCCCTAGTTGCGAGGTAACCCAAATGGTGCCTCCCTGCCATTCCACTATCTTTTTGACAATAGCCAAACCTACACCCGTACTCTCCAAAGCGTCTCTTTCCTGTAGCGTCTGGAAGATTACAAAAATACGTTCATGATACTCTGCCTCAATGCCTGGGCCATCGTCTGACACAGAGAAAACATGAAAATCATCAGTCTCATGATGGCGCACCTTAATCAAGCCATGGTCCTTGTCATGGTATTTGATAGCATTGTTTATTAGGTTGCTAAATACTTGCTGAAGCTGTATACGAATGGTTTGGAGAGTTGGTAGCCCTTCCTGCACATCTATCAAAAAACCTTGGGGCGGAGAGAGCATATCCGTTATTTCGGCCAGCAGCTGGTTAACATCTATCACCTCTTCTACCTGGCTGGTACGGCCAATGCGGGCCAAGGCAAGTATGCCATTAATCAGGTTCTCCATGCGGTGTACGCGCACACGCATCATGGTCAGGTATTCCTGCACATTAGGAGGCAAACTGCCGCTCATGTCTTCTTCTATCCAACGCGATGCCACCTCAATCCCGCGTAAAGGAGCCTTAAGATCATGCGATACAACATAGGCAAACTGATCAAGTTCTTTGTTTTTTCGGTCCAGTTCCGTGAATGTTTCATCAATGGTGGTGGACATCCGGTTGAGGGAGTGCGAGAGCTGGCTCAGTTCATCGCGGCTGGTGTCAATAATCTGCGTTTTATAATCTCCCTGCGACACTTGCTCCGCCAGCATCACCATTTTAATAATTCTATTCGAAATAAGGCGTGTAATGTAGTAAGCCCAGCTCAAGCCAAGTATGATAGACAAAACAGTAAGGAGCGTAGAAACCTGGCGGGTGTTGTTAATGCTTTTACTAAGATTTTCGCGCCGCTCTTCACGCACTTTGTATTCAGATGCATTAAATTCGCGAAAGCTGGTACGAATAGTATCCATTACTACTTTCTCAGCCAAAACCATACTATCTAGTTTTGCTTCAAACTGATGATCAAACGATAAAGAATCGTCACGCTTCAGCTGAATAAGCGGCTCCGCGTACTTTGTTTGCCATCGGTTCTGTAAATCAATAATCTGGTTGATCTTCTCGTTTTGTTCTGGAGATGTAGAAATGAATGACTTAGTTTCCTGAAACAGGCCCGGCAGTTGGTCTTTTGCCTGAATGTATGGCTGAAGAAATGTTTCGTTGCCGTTCAGCAGGTATCCCCTTAAGCCAGTTTCCATGTCAATAATGTTTCGCTGTAAGGCGGCTGAGTTACGCACTACAATCTGTGAGCGCGACACCCACTGCGTATTTTCTATCACTACCTCGGATAGGCGAAAGTTAACAATGGCCACAGCAGTAAAGAGCACTGATATCAGCACAAAGCCGGCAAAAAGTTTAACAGAAAGTTTCATGTACTAAGGCAGTAGCTATAGTTAGCGTATATAGAAGCGTAAAAAGTTTTATAAAGTTAGTGATTTAACTGCTATGGGGACAGCAATATATGTTGTGTAGCCTGGCTGCCAGAAAACCTTTGTAGGCTGATTCTATGATGATCTGGAAAATGAAAAGTATAAGATAGCATTTAACCCTAATTAGGCTACACCATACGCAAGTATAGTAGTTTTGTTATGTATGGGTTTTTGTGTACACAGCATCAGCCTTTGCTGGGCTGATGCAAGAGGCATGCATTTTATTTCGGAAGCCCTTTAAAATTACTTAATTTTGCTGCATACTTAGAACCGCTACCCTACATGGAACTTAAAAAAATTGCTCTGAATGATGTGCACGAGGCGCTTGGCGCTAAAATGGTGCCTTTCGCTGGCTACAACATGCCTGTGCGTTACTCATCTGATATAGAAGAACATAAAACAGTACGTGAGGCTGTAGGTATTTTTGATGTATCACACATGGGCGAATTCATGCTGCGCGGGCCTAAAGCCTTAGACCTGATACAGCGTGTTACCTCTAACGATGCGACAAAACTAGCAGATGGCAAAGTGCAATACTCGTGCCTGCCTAACGAAAATGGCGGCATCGTAGACGATTTGCTGGTGTACCGCCTGGCAGAAGAAGAGTATATGCTGGTAGTGAATGCCTCTAACATAGACAAAGACTGGGCTTGGGTGAGCAAGTACAACACCGAAGGCGTAGAGATGGAAAATGTGTCTGATGGCATTTCGCTTTTTGCGGTACAGGGGCCCAAAGCTGCTGAAGCCTTACAATCGCTTACCAAAATAGACCTGCCTAACATGGTATACTATACCTTCGATAAAGGTGAGTTTGCCGGTGTGCAGGATGTAATTGTATCTGCTACAGGATATACTGGTGCGGGTGGTTTTGAAATCTATGTTAAAAACGCAGATGCTAAAAAGGTATTTGAGGCGATTATGGAGGCTGGCAAGGCCTATGGCATCAAACCAATTGGCTTAGGAGCACGCGATACCCTGCGCCTGGAAATGGGCTTCTGCCTGTATGGCAACGATATAGATGATACCACTTCTCCGATAGAAGCAGGCTTAGGTTGGGTTACAAAGTTTGATAAAGACTTCACCAATGCAGCAAATTTAAAGGCTCAAAAAGAGCAGGGCGTAAACCGCAAGCTGGTTGGTTTTGAGATGATGGAAAAAGCTATACCACGCGCACATTACGAGATTGTAAATGCTGAGGGAGAGAAGATCGGCGAAGTAACGTCAGGAACTATGTCTCCTATGCTAGGCAAAGGCATTGGGTTAGGTTACGTGGCTAAAGATTACAGCAAGGCTGGCTCTGAGGTTTTTGTCAGAATTAGAAACAAAGACATGAAAGCGGAAGTGGTAAAGCTTCCTTTCTACAAAAAATAGATTCATCAACAAGACAGCAAAAGACAGAAGATAAAGACCCAAAGCGGTTAATTTCTTTTGTCTTTTGTTGTTTATCCCCGATCTGAAGTATGGCAAGTATAGATGTGTGCTTTAGCCCAGAGCTACTGCACTTATATAGTTTAGAAGGTAAGGCCGTAGTAGCCGTAGACATTCTGCGAGCCACTTCTACCATGGTGACAGCGTTTGCTGAAGGAGCCGCAAATATTTTTCCGGTGATGGAGCTGGAGGAATGCCTCAGCTTTGCCCAGCGTGGTTGCCTTACAGCAGCTGAGCGCAACGGCATAAAAGCAGAAGGCTTTGACCTGGGCAATTCCCCTTTTTCTTACATGGATGGAGCCGTAAAAGGCCGTGATATCGCTATTACTACCACTAACGGCACCCGAGCCATCCGTTTATCAGAGAAGGCGGACGAAATAGTGATAGGCGCTTTCCTAAACCTGCAGACTGTAGCAGACCACCTGATAACTTTAGGGTTAGACGTGCTCGTGGTATGTGCCGGCTGGAAAGGACAGTTTAATCTGGAGGACACGCTCTTTGCAGGAGCACTTGTGGAGCGCTTACAAAAGCACTTCTCCTATGAGTACGACAGCTCTCTGGCTGCTTTACACCTTTATCAAAACTCAAAGGCAAACCTGGTAGACTACCTGCGTCAGTCGTCGCACGTGCGCAGGCTTGAGCGCCTCGAAATCTTTAAAGACATAGAGTTCTGCCTCCGCCATGATGCGTATAATGTGCTGCCTGTGTGGCGACAGGATAGGCTGATTAACCTGAAAGTGGGAGAGCTAACAAATTAGGAACCCTGTAAGTTTGAAAAGGTGAAGTATAGATATCGTTTATACTTCACCTTTTCAAATTAACTGCCTGCTGAGAGAAGCAAAGCTTCCTAACATCCCTTTGGCTTTGCAATCTTAAATATAGGCTGCTGCAAAAGTATGCCTTCTGCACCGGGCAACATCTCTTTACAACTCGTAGCGAAGACCTCAAAACAAAGCTACCTACTTCAGTTTTTCGTTCTGCTTGTGGCGTTCGCTGTCGCGGTTTGTTTTTTTCTCCAGGTTCTTGCGCAATGCTTCAGTGAGGTCTATACCCGTTTGGTTAGCCAGGCATATCAGCACAAACAGGACATCAGCCAACTCATCTCCAAGATGCTTGCCTTCGTCGCTCTTCTTGAAAGATTGTTCCCCATATTGGCGTGAAATGATACGGGCTACTTCACCAACTTCCTCGGTAAGTATGGCCATGTTGGTAAGCTCGTTAAAATAACGAACCCCATTTTCGTTTATCCACTTATCTACAATAGCTTGTGCTTCGGTAATGGTCATATCTAAAATAGGTCCTTCTGTTTCGTGTCCATGATGATGGTAACGGGGCCGTCGTTCAGTAGCGAAACCTTCATGTCGGCACCAAATTCTCCTGTTTGTACAGGTTTGCCCAGAGCCTGCTCCATAAGTACAACGAAGCGCTCGTAAAGCGGAACAGCTACTGCTGGGGGAGCTGCATTTACATAGGATGGGCGGTTACCTTTCTTCGTGCTTGCGTACAACGTAAACTGGCTGATAAGGAGTGCATCACCCTGTACATCTTGTAAGCTCAAATTCATTTTGGCATCGGCATCCGAGAAAATCCGGAGACCGGCTATTTTGCCTGCCATCCATTTTAAATCTTCTTCTGTATCATCGGCAGTTATACCCACTAAGAGCAAAAGACCTAGACTGATCTGGCCTTTTACTTTTCCTTCAATTTCTACTGTAGCCTGTGTTACCCGCTGAATAACAACTCGCATAGTTTCTTTATTTTGGTTTAAAACAAATATAGGAGGAAGAGACCAGAGTTATACGCTTTGAGTTGATAGTTGTGCGGATTAAGGTACAACCTGTTATTGCAAACGCCATCATAGTACTCTGGATTAGAGGTTTAATTTTTACCTAAGCATGGATGGCTAAGTATAAATATAGTGACGAGGTGTATTCAAATAAGCCCACCTATAGTCCTTCTGAAGAGGGAGATTTGTAACAGTCATTTTATAGTACAGGTATTACGCTAAAGCTGACGATATCCAACCACCCCTAGCCCCTCCTTGTCTAAAGCGGGGAACCTGTAGCTGCTAAAGTTAAAGTATAAGTGTCATGGCGGGTGGTATCACGCGAACCGGTCACGACCTGTTCCTGAAAATCTTCTATACCTGGCAGATGCTCCGTCAGCCATGGCTTCCTGAACCGATTCCAGTCCTTGGGTGGGGGTAGGGGCCCTCTAAAAGAGCGTCTCGGGAGTTTCCGGTGACGAGCGCGAGCGAGGCAGCCCGAGGCACGAGGGCAGGAAAGGAAAGCAGCGCGATGCCCCAGGACGAGCCCTCGCGGGCTTGAGCGCTCCAAAGCAAAAGGTGAAACTGTAGGTGTTTGGGAGCTGGAGGATGAGCAGTAGCTAGAAAAGATAGCTTGTCTGAAGATGCATAAGCAGTTACAATGGAAGTATAAATTACAGATTTGAACTGAAACAAGTATAGTTAAGGCCAGAACCAGTATGGCTTTTCAAGCCAGCTAAGCTGGAAGCTCAACACCATTGTAGGACACGAGTTGAAAACACGCGGTAGCGGAAATGGCTATGGAAAAGTAGCTTTTTCAAGTATAGCCGAAGCAAAGCAAGTATAGCAACGGCTGTAGCAAGTATGGCTTTTAAGCCAGTCGAGTTATAAACGCAACATCATTGTGGGATGCAAGTTTGGAGACTAGCTCCATTGGGTGAGGTTAAGAAAATGCAACTAAAAAGTATAAGGGCAGCCCCTAATCCACATAACCATTATACATAATCCGCTGCACCTTCCCTTTCTCCATGTAGAAATGCAGGGTAATCGGCGCACCCTCACGGTTGGATACTACTACCTCATTCGTTGTCTGGGCAATCTTATAATCAGCTTCCTGATTTTTCAGGCGGTTCATTAGTTCAGCCTGGCTCATGCCTACGCGCAGGTTGTTACGCAGCTTAATGGCAGAACTGCGTATATCAGCCGTCTGCAAAAGCAAATCACCGGAATGGGTGGGGGCATAAAACTCCATCATAGAACCACCAAAACGGATAGTATAAATGGTGTCTGATATAGCAGGCTTGTGGCGGTTCTCAATAGCGTAGGCATCCACTGTAAAGTCAGCGTCAATACGATCGAAGTACGTGGTTAGCTCATTGCTTTGCTGGCGGTTGCCTACAAAAGGATTGCCAAGCAAGCTAATGGTAGCTGCTTCTACAGAACGACGAGTAGAGGCAGTGTCTTTCGGCTCAGAAGCAAGGCGGCGCTGGCGTGGCAAGTCTTCAGCCTCTGAACTGCTTTCGGTAGAGCAGGCAGTGGCGATAGATTGCACAAGTAACAGCAGCACGAGTAGCCGAACCGTAAGGCTGTACTTATAGCGTATACTGCTGATTGAGCGGAGAAACATGATAAACGTCGTCTATTAAAAAAGTGCAGGAAAGAACTATACATTACATACGAGTATCTGCCACCCAAAAGTTATTGCTAAACGCCTTCTATTAATTTGCTTAGGCTCGGGATAAAGTATAATTTGGCCGCAAATATGGTGAAAAATGAACACACAGCAAATAGCGCTCATCACTTATAAAAGTGCCGGTATATACACAGATGTTTCTGAGGAGGAAAACAGCAGACTATATGATTTGTTATCCCAAAAAGGATTAAATATTACACTCGAAATTTGGGACGACCCAGCGGTGGATTGGAGCAAGTATGACGTAGTCGTGCTGAAGTCTCCCTGGGATTACTTTGACAAGATTACGGCTTTCTATGCATGGCTTGATAAACTGGAGCAGTTAGGTGTACGGGTACTAAACCCGACTAGTATTGTGCGCTGGAACACAGACAAACGCTACTTGATAGAGTTACAGGAGAAGGGCGTGAGCGTGGTGCCTTCGCTGTGGCTGGAGCAGGGAGCAGCCCTGAACGTAGATGAGCTTTTTGAAAAGCTGCAGGCAGACAAAGTGATTTTAAAGCCCGCTATAAGCGGTGGCGCAAAAAATACTTTCGCGCTTACACAGGCAGAAGCCCAGGAGCAAGCCGCAAGTATAAATAACCTGCTGCAGCAGGAAAGCTTTTTGGCTCAGCCGTTTGTGCCGGAGGTGCAGGCCAATGGCGAATGGTCGTTCCTGTTCTTTAACGGTGAGTATAGCCATACGGTACTTAAAACAGCCAAGGCCGGCGATTTCAGGGTGCAGCATTTCTTTGGCGGCACAGTGCACACACCAGAACCACCGGCCCACCTCCTGCAAACCGCTCACAATATAGTTGATACCTACGCCCAAGGCTGCCTGTATGCCCGTGTAGACGGTGTGGAAGTAAACGGGCAGCTGGTATTGATGGAGCTGGAGCTGATCGAACCATTCCTTTTTATGGCCACCAACGACGGCGCTTTTGAGCGCTACTATGAAGCACTGCTGGAGCAGCTGCAGGCATCAGCCACAAGTATAGCCTAAGCCTTAGTTGGGCTATGGAAGATAAGCATAGGCACCTGCACTTCCAGCACCAGCTTTTTGGTGAGGCTGGGGTGTAGGATACTGCTGAGCAAAGAGCGCTGTTGGTTATTTACAGCAATTAGCCCAATCTGTTCCTGTGCCACAAACTGCTTTAGCGCTTCAGCTACATCATCACCTTCCAGCAGCACAAACTGAATATCCTGCTCAGATGATGTGCCGGCTTGTAGTGCTTGTTGTAGCTGCTGTAGCTTTTGGTTGTCTTTTCTCTCTGATCCTTCGGAACCAATGTGTACGCATAAAACACCCGTGTTAAGCGGTTGCAGCAGCTGCTGAAGCATCGTTATAGCTTGTGCATCTGTCTTATCAAAGTCGGTGGCATATAGCACACGGCGCAGGTTAGGCTTTGTGTGATTTTCCGGTACTGTTAAAAGCGGCACTGTGGCATTATCCACCATCTTAGTAGTGATAGTGCCAAAGAGAGTGCGAGAAAAGTCACTGTCACCTTTTGTACCCATCACGAGCAGGTCAGGTTTATACTGGGCCAGTTGGTCTGGAATTACATCTTCTGGGGAGCCATTCACAAATTGGCGTTCAATCTGGATGTTTTGTCCTTGAAGCGAAGTATACAGCTCCTCCAGCTGCTTGTACTCAGTTGATTGGTTGCGGTGCAATACCCGATCCGTTGCCTCTTCTGAACCTGGGCTTAGCGTGCTGCGGCCCGTGTTTGAGAAAGGCTCATCCAGTTCTCCATCCAATAGGTAATCTCTGAAACAGTGCAGCAGCAAAATTTCTGCTTGAGGGTAGGCAGCAGCAAGTTGCAGGGCGTATCGGCATGCGTTTATAGAGCCGGAAGTAAAATCAACAGGAATTAGTATCTTGAACATACAGGTTAGTTTAGTGCTTATAAAGTATATACGCAGTCAGCATGGCAGGGTGTTCGGTGGGTAAATCTTGTTAGCCGCCATAAAGCCAACTTTGCTGTTACTGTTACTCATGCCTTCGGTTAAGTTTAAAAAATACCTTAGTTTTGTAAACTGTAAACGCTTGCTATGCCGAAACGCATCGTATTTCTATTTTTTGGGTTTGTTATACTTGCCTCCCTGGCCTACTACGGGTTTAACCGTTTGCAGGACTCCAGAGAGGTAGTAGACCTATGGGCCTTAGTGCCGGAAGATGCTGCGCTCGTGGTGGAAACAAACAATCACCAGGCGCTGGTTGATCATTTAGAAGAGACCGAGCTTTGGCAGAGCTTTTCAGAGTTGCCCCTTGTACAGCGCCTGGAGGAGGACATTACTTACCTGGACAGTATCTCGCCCGGTAACCAGCGCCTGGAGCGGTTCCTGGACCAGAAAAACATCCTGACCTCCGTACACGTGGATGGCAAAACAGACGTAGCCTTTGTGTTTTATGTGCCCGTTACCACTGTAGGGGAGCATCGCTTTGTTAGAACCTTGGCTGAGAGCATCAACAAGAGTGATATTTTTACGGAGGAGGCGCGCGATTACCAGGGCGTATTGCTTACTGATGTCACCAATACACGCACCGGCAGAACCTTTACCTACTTTACCTATCACAACAATATCATACTTAGTGCCTCGCCTGTGTTGGTAGAGGAAATTGTGCGGCGCATAACCCGGGGCAAACCTACCTCCATAGCAGCAGCATTCAAGAACAGGAATTACCTGGAGCAGCCAGAAGTATACGCCAATGTTTTTGTAAACTACCGTGTGCTGCCTGACCTGTTAGGCCTGTTTTTGAAGAAAGATATAATGCCACAGGTGCAGTATCTGTCTACACTTTGCCAGAATGCCATGCTGGAACTGAAGCTCGATAAAAACAAGATTTTCCTGAATGGCTTTTCTACCCCCGAGAAACTAAAGAGCTCTTTACATCAGGTCATGCAGCCTAAAGCACCACAACCACTCGGGGTAAAGGCCTATATGCCCAACCGTACGGCCATTATGCTGCATTTCGGGATTCAGGAGATAGAGCGGCTCCGCCTACTCCAGCCGAATAATAACTCTACCTATGCTACAACAGTTGATAGCCTTGCCCATACGTTCAGCAGTGAAGCGGCACTGGCTTACATGGAGTCTAGCAGTATAAACCAGAGCCCGGAGAAAGTAGCTTTTGCGCACATAGGGCAGCTACAAAATAACCAAAGGCTGCTGAACAAGCTGAACGACCAGGTGGCTGAGGCACGCAAGCAAAAACCGTTTACCGAGAAGTATGGCAGCTATACCATACAGCTGCTGAACGTGCCAGAGCTTCCGGCGCAGCTCTTTGGGCGCGTTTTTAGAGGGTTTGAACAAAGTTATGTGGTGCAGGTAGATGACTATCTTTTGATTGCTGAAGAAATGGCTACGCTGCGCCACCTGCTCGATGATATTGCCGAGGAGAACGTATGGGGCAAATCTGTAGCACAGAAATCCTTTCTGGAGGAGACGCTGCAGGAAGCAAACTTCAGCCTGTACATTAATTCTGTAAATGCATGGTACATCCTGAACCGCTATGTAACAGACGAAGACAGAGATAATCTATTACAGAATGCCTCTCTGATCAAGCGCTTTTCGCAGACTAGTTTACAGTTTTCTATGGTAGAAGGCGAGTACTATACCAGTATGGTCGTGCGCAGGCCGGAACAAAGCAACAGTACCGGGCAAAATACTTTTGAGGCAGAGGAGCGTTTCTTGTTTGATAGCAGGTTAATAAGCAGACCTTTTCCAATACAGAATGCCGTAGACCGGAGCCGTGAAATTGTGGTGCAGGACTCAGCCCTGATACTGCATAACATCACCGCCACCGGCACCCGCGGATGGACCGACACGCTCAACAACGTATTGCGCACCGATATAAAGCAAATCGAGTATGGGGCTGATAAAAAGCTCCGCTATCTGTTTGCCACCTCTAACCGAATCCACGCCATCAACAACCAGGGGCAACCGCTGGACAACTTCCCTTTTAACCTGCCAGACTCCATTAGCTTACAGCACCTGGTTGTGTTTGACTACGAGAAGAACGGTGACTACCGTTTATTGGTAGATGATAACTTAGGCAACCTGTATATGTATGATCTGCAGGGAGCAGCTATACAGGGCTGGCAACCCCGCCGCATGGATTACCGGCTGGCGGCAGAGCCACAGCACTTGCGTGTGGGTGGCCGGGATGTGATTCTGGTCTTACTGGAGAATGGCTATGTCTATGCCTTAAATCGTAATGGTGAAACGTTGTCGGGCTTTCCGATCAATCTGAAGTCTCCGCTAACATCTGGGGCGATAGCAAAGGTAGGTGCAGATCTTAAACGTACCGAAATAACAGCAGTAACCCGGTATGGCAACGTGCTTACCTTTAACCTGCAAGGGCAAATAGTGAACAATGAACAGTTGCTGCGGCCAAGCAAGCGCGCCTTGTTTGAGCTGGTGCCGGAAAGCAGCAGCAGGCGCTCTTTTATTATTGTGCGGCAGGAGCAGGGAAAGGTAGCTGTGTTTGACCAGGACCTGAACGAGCTGTTTGAGAAGCGCTACGTTACTTCTGCTTCTAAAATTGTGCAGTACTTCCACTTTGGCGGCGACAATAGAATCTACGCCATTACAGAAAGGGGCCCACAGAAAACATACCTGTATGATGCAAAAGGCAATCTCATCAGCAATCGA
This sequence comes from Pontibacter rugosus, assembly GCF_042678745.1. Lineage (NCBI taxonomy): Bacteria > Pseudomonadati > Bacteroidota > Cytophagia > Cytophagales > Hymenobacteraceae > Pontibacter > Pontibacter rugosus. Next base: position 13,889 of record NZ_JBHTLD010000058.1, read on the forward strand.
ACTTTCGAGAACGACCATCCTGTTTCTATTCAATACAACGAAACCGCCAACAGCTATACCCTTTTCCGGGTTTTCAAAAATGAACTGAAGAAACTGGAATTCAGCGTGGGAGAGTAAAAAATTAACTCAGAAGATCCTCTCACCACACTGGTAGCAGTTCACATGTCATAGTCTTTTTGCTGAAGCTATCATTCCTTTGCTATCATACATCCCTGTTCCAGGCTAAACAGATTCACAATCATGCACCTTTATACTTGTTGAAGCTGGTTATAATGCTGCCATCGGATGTTGATTAAAAGCTCCTGAACCATCCTTTGCGGTAAAAGAAGTATAACTGGAAAATAATGAGGGTGGCCATAAGGCTTATCAGGATCGGATAAGCATAAGGTTCATAAAGCTCGGGCATGTTATAAGGCAGCACACGTCCTGTTTCGGGGTCTTCGCGGGAGAAGTTCATACCATACAAGCCAACTATAAAGCTGAGCGGAATAAAAATACTGGAGATGATGGTAAGCACTTTCATGATCTCGTTCATGCGGTTGCTCACCGTAGACATGTGCAGGTCCACCAAGCTGGAAGCCATTTCTTTATGGTTGTCGATCAGGTCAATTAGCTGGATGGTGTGGTCGTAGGCATCGCGGAAGTATGCCTTCAGGCTCTCTGGAATTACGTCTTCATCCATGCGCAGCAGCTCTGTCATCTTATCGCGTTCCGGCCAGGCAATGCGGCGTAGCTTCACCAGTTCGCTCTTCAGGTCCAGAATGATAGTCAGGTTGTCTCGGGATGACTGCAAAAGTACCTGTTGCTCTATGTCCTCGATGTAGTCGCCCATGTCGGCCACTACCGGGAAGTAATAATCCAGCACCACGTCCATCATAGCATAGGCCATGTACATGGTTGGGCGCTTTCTAATCACACCTTTGCCTATTCGTATGCGCTCCCGAAGCGGATCCAGGCAGTCTTCATAGTCGCTTTGCAGGCTAATAACATAATTCGGCCCGGTAAAAAGTGACAGTTGCACATCCTCCAGTGTTTTGTTTTCTGAAGACCAGCGGAGCATACGTGAAATCATAAACAGGCGGTTTTTATCAAACTGCTCTACTTTGGGGCGCTGGTAGTCATTCACCACATCCTCCATCTGTAGCGGATGCAGGTTAAAATCCAAGGCAAGCTGCTCCAGCATAGTTTGGTCACCGTACCCTCTGATATCGATCCAGTGTCGGGCATCAGGTCTGGAGGTGACGCGTTGCAGCAGCTCCTTGTAAGTTTTCAGTTCCAGCTCTTCATAGAAGTCTTCACTGAACGACATCAGGAAAAAGCGAGGGGCAAAAGCTTCGAAGGGTATGAACAAAGAGCCGGGTTTGATGCCCGCCTTACGTTCCAGAATTTTACTGCGTGTACGTCGGTGCTTGCGCTTAGCCATCTGATAAAGTTAAAAAGTTAGAAAGTAGAGAGGTTAAAGAGTAGCGTTCAAGTCAGTCAACTCTTCAACTGTAACATCTTCCATTTCCTCTAGTTTTAAAATGATTTCCTCCTGAAGGCTCTTTCGTACTTCCAGCGTCAACCGGCAATCAAGTTCAAAATGCTGGTCTTTCACTGTCAGGTCATATTCCTTTACCAGGCTCATTACGTCGTTCATCTGGGGGTAAGCGTAGTGCGCCTGTAGTAAAACTGTTTCGTGGCCTTCTACGATAGTTGCCTGTGCCAAGGCATCCGCAGCAGCAACTTTATAAGCGTTGATCAGTCCGCTAACTCCTAACTTGGTGCCCCCAAAGTAGCGTACTACTACAATCAGGACATTACTAAGCGCTGTAGAACGGATCTGCCCAAGTATAGGATCGCCGGCAGAGTGGTTCGGCTCCCCATCGTCGTTAGCACGGTAGCGGCTTTGGTCGGCACCCAATACATAGGCGTAGCAATGATGGCGTGCATCGTAATACTTCTTTCTGAGCTCAGCCAGGGTATCCTTCACCTCCTCTTCGGTGTACACTGGGTACGCAAGCGCTATAAACTTGCTGCCTTTTTCTTTGTATAAACCCTCCGCGGGTGCTTCAATGGTTCTGTAAGTATCTTCCATAGTGGCTGCTGCTGGCATTTCGCAAGTTAGCCAATGCCCGGCAAGGGTAAAAATTATAGTATATCTCTAAAATGAGTTACTTTTGTAACCAGACTAATAGCTAAACTTTTGCCTGCCAATCCATACCTGCTTTCCTTCCACCATGTGGGTAGCCCAGACATCGGCTATATCACCAGCACGCAATTAGCTGAGAATATACCTTTTACCATAAAGCGTGTGTTCTGGACGCAAGATACACCTCCGGGAGTGATGCGAGGGCAGCATGCTAACATGGCTACAGAAGAGGTGCTGATAGCTATGAGTGGAAGTATAAAAGTGCTGGCAGACACTGGGCATGAGGTACAGGAGTTTGAGCTGACACACCCTCAGCAGGGGCTATACGTGCCTGCCATGTGTTGGATTGAATTGGAGTTTTCTGAAGGAGCTGCGGCCCTCTGCCTCACCTCCACAGATTTCAGCGAAAAAGATTACATCCGCGATTACGACTATTTCAAAAAACTGGCTACACACCTGGCTCTATAAACTCCACGCGCATGCAGCCAGTCCCATACTTTGCATTCAGAGATTTTCCGGCAGGCCTGGAGATGCAGGTGCAGCAGGCGCTACTAGCTGCCGTGGCCGGGAAGCAGTATGTACTGGGGCCGCAGGTGCAGGCGTTTGAAAATGAGTTTGCCGCCTATATAGGAGGGGGTGCCGTAGTAGGAGTGGGCAACGGGTATGATGCCCTTGTAATTGCCCTTAAAGCTAGCGGAGTGGGTGCAGGAGACGAGGTGATAGTGCCAGTCAATACCTTTATTGCCACCATCAACGCTGTGCTACAGGTAGGGGCAAAGCCTGTTTTAGCAGAGCCGGATATTTATACTTACAACCTCACTGCGGAAAGCACCGCAAAACACATCACACCTAAAACCAAAGCCGTTATAGCGGTGCATTTATATGGGCAGGTATGTGCTATGGAGCCACTGCAGCAACTGGCACAAGAGAGTAATCTACTCCTGCTGGAAGATGCTGCCCAGGCGCACGGAGCAACGTATAAAGATCAGTTTGCTGGCAGTTTAGGGCATGGTGCTGCTTTTAGCTTTTACCCCACCAAGAACCTGGGTGCTTTAGGCGATGCCGGAGCTGTGGTAACACCAGATGCTGCCAAAGCAGATTTTGCCCGCAAGTACCGCAATTACGGCGAGGCGCAGAAGTATAACTCAGAGCAGATCGGTATTAATTCGCGCCTGGACGAGCTGCAGGCTGCAGTTTTACGGGTTAAGCTACAGCAACTGCAGGCCATGAACGCAGAACGGCAGCGACTGGCACAAGTATACTTGCGGGAACTTAAGCAAGTGGGCGATTTTATACTTCCTTTTAGCGCACCTGATTGCGGGCACGTCTATCACATCTTCAATATCCGGACAAAACACAGAGGCCAGCTACAGGCATGGCTACGGGAGCAGGGTATAGCTACGGCCATACATTATCCTGTGCCGGTGCATCTTCAGCAGGCGTATGCTACTCTGGGGTATAAGCAGGGCGATTTTCCTGTTGCGGAAGAGTTGGCAAATACCAGCTTAAGCTTACCCCTTTTCCCCGGGCTGACTGCGGCAGAGCAGGAGCGGGTGATAACTGCTATAAAAGCTTTCTTTAGAGATAGCTTATAGCTTCTGCTGCACAAGGCTTTACGGCTGGCTGGGTTTAAGTAGGCTGTTGCCATTTCATCAATTAAGTTTTCACCTCTGGAGGTATCGTAGGGATAGGTCGTAACCTGTCCCTACAGAAGCTGTACTCCAAAGAAGCGAAAGCAGTAGCTATCTAAACTGATCCCAGTCTTTCCGTTGAGCGCCTTGCAGGTTTCCGGTGCCGCGCGAGCGGCAGCCGTTAGGCAGGAAGGCTACACAGCGCGATGCGGTTATCGAGCTATGGCAGGCTTGAGCGCTCCAGAGTATAAAGTGAAACACTAGGAGTTTGGGAACTGGAGGATGAACAGAAGCGAGAAAGGATAGCTTGTTTAAAACCACAGCAAGCTGTAGCTATGGAAGTATGGCCATAGCAAGTATAGCCAAGGCTAATGCAAGTATGGCTCTGCGAGCCAGTAGAGCTGGAAGCTCTACACCATAATAGGGACTAGCTGCAAGCTAGCGGCAGCGGGAAAAGGAAGCCAATGCAAGTATAAACTGCACCAAGTATAGCAAGAGCTGTAGGATGTGTGGCTTTTCAAGCCTTTGAGTTACAAATTCTATACTATCGTAGGGCACATGTCTAACGACTTGCGCCAGCGAAGAACAGCCAGAAAGAAAGGCTGGAACAGTAACTATAACTCAAACTGACATATTAAAGCTGCTGTAGCAACTCCTTTACAAATGCCTTTATAGACAACGTAGGCAAAATAATCATTACCTTCGTCCATGAGCCAGCAGCCCCTCGTATCTATCATCTGCCTCTGCTATAACCACGAGCGCTTTCTGCGTGCAGCCTTAGATTCTGTACTAGCTCAAACGTATCCCAATCTGGAAATTATCATTGTGGATGATTGCAGCACCGATGGTAGTGAGGGTGTCATACAGGAATACCTGCACAAATACCCTCAGCTATACTTTATCAGCACAGGCCATAACAGAGGAAACACAGCGGCATTCAACATTGGCTGGCGCGCGAGCCACGGGCAGTTTATACTTGATTTTGCAACAGATGATGTGCTGCTGCCAGAACGCGTGGCACAGCAGGTGCAGCACTTCCAAAGCCTTGGCCCCGCTTATGGTGTGATTTACTCCGATGCCGAATACATCTCTGACGATTCAGTGCATTTATACTTACACAGCAGCAAGTATAAACCAGCACCGGACGGCAATGTGTTCACTGACGTGCTGCAACGGTACTTTATCTGTCCGCCTACCATGCTGATCCGGCGTGAAGTGTTTGAGTACCTGGGCGGGTATGATGAATCTTTGGCCTACGAGGATTTCGACTTTTGGGTGAGGTCGGCACGCAGGTTTAAGTATGCTTACCTGCCACAGGTTACTACCCGCAGGCGGCTGCATAACCGCTCACTGTCAAGCGCTTGGTATGCAAAAGGCAACCAATTACTGGCCTCCACTGTTGTAGTATGTGAGAAGGCTGCAACGCTGATCGCAGAAACAAACGAACGAGAGGCGCTTGCCAGTCGGCTTAAGTACGAAGCACGGCACGCTTACCTCACAGGAAACCGAAAGGAGGCTGATCGCTTCCTGGAGTTGTTGCAGCAGGTAGCAGAAACACCAGTGCTATATCGGCTTATAAGCACTTTAAACAAGTATAAAATAGACTTGGGTTTCCTGCGGACGTTATACTATAAGTGGCGTTATAGGTCTTAATTTCCTCCCTTTTTTCTTGGCAGAAGCAATTTGTTTAATTGCACTGCAAACATTAGCAATTATATTCGTAGACTATAATTTAAGGCTTAAACACAATCATAGTAAGCCTTTTTGTTTCCATTTGTTGCCAGTTCTGGTTACAATATTGGTATTAATAAGTATATTTGGCACTCAATTAAACAACAACAATATGATTACAGCAGCACTCGCCTCTCGTGCAGAAGTCATTAAATGGATGGAAAGCTTCGTGAGCGAAAAGCTCTCCGAGTTTCTTAAAACGGTAGAGGATAGCTGGCAGCCTGCGGATCTTTTACCTGATGCTACCATGGATACTTTCCTGGATGAGATAAAGGATTTACGTGAGCGTGCTCGCGATCTGAGCTACGATTTAATGGCTGTTTTAGTAGGTGATACCATCACTGAAGAAGCACTCCCGACATACGAAAGCTGGCTGATGACCATAGACGGACTTCCGCAGGACCCGAACGGGCCCTGGATGAAGTGGAACCGAGGATGGACAGCCGAAGAGAACCGCCATGGCGATGCCTTAAACCGCTACCTATACTTGAGCGGCCGCATCAACATGCGCGAAATGGAAGCATCAACTCAATACCTTATTGCGGATGGCTTCGACCTGCAGACGGATAGCGACCCATATCGCTCTTTTGTTTATACTAGTTTCCAGGAAACAGCTACTAATATTTCGCACCGCCGTGTGGCCCAGATTGCCAAGCGCCAGGGCGACTTGCAGCTGGCTAAGCTTTGTGGCCATGTAGCTGCAGACGAGGCGCGCCACGCAAAAGCCTACAAAGCTTTTGTTAGCAAAATATTTGAAGCTGACCCGAACGAGATGATGCTTGCCTTTGAAGACATGATGCGTAAGAAGATCGTTATGCCTGCGCATTACATGCGTGAGTTAGGTGTAGACCTGGGTAAGACCTTCGGCCACTTCACGGATGCTGCCCAACGCATTGGTGTTTATACCTCTGCAGATTATACTGATATTTTGGAAGGCCTTATTGATGAGTGGAAAATTGAAACACTAACTGGTTTGAACGAAGCCGGCGAGCGTGCCCGTGATTATGTAATGGCTTTGCCTGTACGCCTGAAGCGTGTGGCTGAACGTATGAAGGTACCATCGCTGGAGTACAAGTTCCGTTGGATTGCTTAAGCAGTAGAAGGTACAAAAATACAAAGGGTGAATCAGGAGACTGGTTCACCCTTTTTTCTTTATCAGGATTTGCAGGATGTAAAAAGATGAGCAGGATTAACGCAATCAAGAGCACAGTCGTCTTGTCAGGAACTAGCTGACAAGTTGCCCGCACAGTTAGCAGCTATCAAACCTGATGCATGCCAGTACATCCTGAAGTCATCTCTCAATCCATTGCATTCAATTTCTAATCCTGATGCAGCTAATTAATCCTGCACTTTCACACCTTTCCAGAACGCCACATAGTTCTTGATTTCTTTAGCGGCATCTCTTGGATTGGGATAATACCAGGCAGCATCCTGGTTAGAATCGCCGTTTATATTCAGGTGATAATAGGAAGCTTCACCTTTCCAGGGGCAGGAAGTATGCTTGTTGCTATCCTCAAAGTACGCCTTGTTAATGCTGTCGGGCGGAAAATATTGATTACCTTCTATTTCAATGGTGTCATTGCTATCGGCAATCACTGTGTTATTCCATATCGCTTTCATACTTATTTACGTTTTAAAGATGACCGTTATATGATGTTCTACTTTGTCTATAAAGTATAAGTTATATAGCACGCGAGATGGTTTGCTGTGTGCAGAACAATGTGCCGGCTCATCTTGTTATACCACGAAACCCCCAATATAAATGGCATTAGGATACAGATTTTCAGATTTCATACCCCCGCAGGATGATAAGCCCGGCTTTGAATCTTTGCTGGAAATATTTTTACAACTGGTAACTATTACTTCCGGAGATGCGAACGAAGCCCTCAACTGGCTTAGCTCACTGGACAAGCAGTATAAAATAACCAACGACGAGTATGGCATAGGGGATTTTATCGAAGACCTGAGAAAGAAAGGATATCTAGACGATGACCCGGAGCGAAAAGGAGGTTTGAGCCTGACAGCTAAAAGTGAGCAGAGCATTCGGAAGAGTGCTTTAGAGGAGATTTTCGGCAAGTTGAAAAAAGGGGGCAAAGGCAGCCATGCTACCCCTCATACCGGCACCGGCGACGAAGCCAGCACCGACCGCCGCGAGTATCGCTTCGGCGACTCAATAGAGCAAATTTCCATGACGGACTCGCTGCGTAACGCCCAAATAAATCATGGCATTGGCGATCTGCGCCTGACGGAGCAGGATCTGGAGGTAAACGAGACAGAGCACAAGACACAGGCGGCTACTGTGCTGATGATCGATATCTCACACTCCATGATTCTTTACGGCGAAGACCGCATTACACCAGCCAAAAAAGTAGGCATGGCACTGGCGGAGCTTATCCGGCAGAAGTACCCAAAGGATACGCTGGATGTGATCGTATTTGGAAACGATGCCTGGCAGATAGAAGTGAAAGACCTGCCTTACCTGGAGGTGGGGCCATACCATACAAATACCGTAGCTGGCCTAGAGCTGGCACTGGACATTCTGCGGAAACGCAAGACGCCAAACAAGCAAATATTCATGATTACCGATGGCAAGCCAACCTGCCTGAAAGAAGGATTGCGCTACTACAAAAACAGCTTTGGGCTGGATAGAAAAGTAGTAAACAAAACCTTGAATTTGGCTGCACAGTGCCGTCGGCTCAAGATTCCGGTTACTACTTTTATGATTGCATCAGACCCATACTTGCAGGCTTTTGTAGATGAGTTCACTAAAGTGAATAATGGGCAGGCGTACTACAGCAGCTTAAAAGGATTAGGGCACCTGGTGTTCAGAGATTATCGCCAAAACCGTAAAAAGAATTTTTAACACATTGGCTGTTCTGTTACTAAGCATTTAGGTATGAAACCAAGTATAACAGCGACGCTATTACCTCACCTCCTGGTGCAAATTACGCTGGTTCTGCTGGCATCGGGCGGCGCTATTTTGTACTCTTTTACAGAAGTGCCCGGTATGGTTTTGATAGCAGTGTTTGTACTGTTTCAGGTAGGTACATATGCAGCCATACGCATAGGTAGTAGTGTGGTGCAGGAGAGGCAGGCGCGTTGGCTGCAAGCTTTGCAGCAGCTGGTTTCGTCTTTGTTTATCGTGTTGCTGCTTACCATACTGGCCGTTATACTCTGGAGCCTGTTTGAGTATAGTATCTGGCACATGTCCGGCAACGGCGGTAGCAGTTATACTTTTTACCTGGAGCATGTGGTGGTGTCGCTGGTGCCGCAAGTGGTAAACGTGTTGCTTTTAGGAGAAGCGCTTCGTGTGGCGTTTGGATGGTTCCGGAGCAGGTTTGGGAATGGCCGGCGCCTTACTACTTCCGACTAAAACCTGCTGCCGCCGTACAAAACAATAAAATTTTAAATTGAATTTAT
>NZ_JBHTLD010000059.1:0-22288 GCF_042678745.1 Pontibacter rugosus
ACGTCTTAAATTAAACTATAGCTATGTTATATTGAACTGGCATTGTATTGGCAAAATGTGCTGCCGCATATTTATAAGTCAAACATGAAAAATTTATCACAGTACCTGCTTCACTTCTTATTTATTGTATTAATCCTTCTTCCTACAAAAGGATTTGCAGATAATGTAGCGCCTGGTGCAGCATCTGGTTTTTCTGCCACAATTGTAAATGGTAAAGTTCTGCTGAAGTTCAAGGAAAGTTCAGCATCTGATTTGGACGGTTACCTGGTTCTGAGGAAACAAGAGGTAGGGTATGCAGCTCCAGCTTTGATAAATGGAGTTGATTATAAAGTGGCTACCAAATTTATAGTAGATACCCCTTGGGAACAGTGGGAGGTGGTTAGCAACGATAATAACAGAAATGAGCAGTTGCTGCTCGATGACGGTTCATTCACCTACCTGGTCTACATGCGTGATAAATCAAAAAACTACTCGCAGCCAAGCCGCATTGTAGTAAATAATTATGACAAATGGACCGATAACGATTTAGCTGTAAATCTGCTTGTTGTAACAGGTGGCACACTTCATATTAATGGTAACAGGAAACTTACCTTTCTGAATGATGGAGCTTTAGCCGGCTTTGGTGGTGCACTGTCTAATAATGGGTTAATTCAAGTAACTAAAAGAATACAAGTGCCAGTTGGTGTAGCAATGTTCAACGCTGGCGGAACGATAGAAGTAAAAGCAGGTGGTGAGTTGACGGTTGAAGGCAGTTTTAAGAGCCTCTACCAATCAAATGTAGTCTCTGTTGAGAAGAGCGGAAAATTAGTAGTAGCGGCTGGTGGCTCGTATATATTGGATCAAGGTAGGTTGGTTCTTAAATCAGGAGCTACTATGCTGGTAAGTGGTATGGTAGAGTGGTTGCCAAACAGTGGAGGTATTTCTAACGAGGGTGCCTCTCTAAGCTTCACCGCTGGCTCCAGATTTAACCTGCGCACAAACGTTAGATTCCCGCAGGCAACCTGGCAGGAAGGCTCTACTTTTGCCTATTATGGTGATTGGTACTAAGCTAATATCCCAACAGGCTTAGATCAGGAATTTTACAATTTTGTGTGGAACTTGCAGGGTAAACAGGGGATCGATTTGAACCTGCTATGTGGTTTGAAAGTAAGAGGAAACCTGCGGGTGGAGAGCACCAACGGAAATGTTCTAAAATTAGGTAATTGCAACAACTATGAGATAGGAAGTATAGAAATAGTAGACGGAGCCAAAGTAGAGCTGCCGGCAAACATCACCTTCAAAAACGACCTTAAGCTTGTATCAGGTACTATCACCATCAATGGTGTGCTTAATCTTGAAGGGGGGTTAGAGCTATCTAAGGGAAGCAGCATTAACAGTAGTACCGGCTGGAGTACCATTAACTTTACAAATACTAGCGGCGAAAACAGAAGCTCTGTTTTTTCTCTTCCAACTGGGCTTGACGAATCTAAAGCACTTTGGAACATAAACATCACCAAGGGCAGAACTATCTCCTTAAGCTCTGACATTGAACTTGGAGGCAGATCTTCTGCCAATGGTGGCAGCTCCTTTGTAGTGCAGGATGGCGCAAAGCTATTATTAGCAGGCAGAGTAGTACGTAAGGCTACCAATGCTGCTTTTACTTCTTTCACGGTAATGGATGGCGGTATGCTTGGGATAGGCCATATTCAAGGCATTACTACGGGTGCAAGCACAGGGGCTATCCGGACAGACATCAGAAACTTCAGCAAGAAGGCAGATTATATGTATACCGGTGCTACGGCACAAGTAACTGGCAATGCACTGCCTACAACTGTTCGTTCTTTGTATATCAATGCAGCGAGTACGGTAGAGTTGTCTCAAAACCAGGTGATTGCTGAGGGGCTACACCTGCAAGCAGGCTCTTTAAAATTAGGCTCCCGATCGCTTATCGTGCAAGGTGATCTTCTGGTTAGTAAGGGTGGTATGACAGGCAGTAACAATGCAGTTCTTTCAATTGAAAATACAGGCCAGCGAACTGTGGAGTTACCTGCAGTTACCTTAGCTAAGCTTACAATCAACAGCAGAGATGGCGTTAACATGACAGGAAACGTAGCTGTAGCCAATGAGCTGACGATGCAGAAAGGTATCTTGCATACAAGAGATAATGCAGTTGTTCTTGCGCCTACTTCTATATTAAATGAGTCGCTAACCAGCTATATACTTGGGCAGGTAGATACAGAGCACCGCACAACTGAGGTGAACGTGCCTTATACGTTTAGCAATGTTGGTTTAACGCTGGTGTACAAAGGAGTAGCAGCCGGAACAACAGCTGTTAGCCGTTATACAGGCGCTGTGACAGACAAGCCAAATGGCATTTTGATAGACCGAACCATTAAAATAACTACTGCTGTTAAAACTGGGTTAGACGCTTCTATGAGCTTCGCCTTCATGAACCATGAATTAAAAGGCTTGTCAGCTGATGACCTTGTGCTATACCGCTCTACAGATGATGGCGTGACCTATACTAACCGTGGCCGCACTACCGTGGATAGAAGCAAGGGAATCATCACACTGGATGGTATAGACGCTTTTTCCAGATGGGCAGTAGGCACAGACCCGTCACCGTTGCCTGTTGAGCTCATGAACTTTGCAGCAGTAAAAGAGAGCAGCAACATCGCCTTTTTAACCTGGGCTACAGCCAGCGAAAATAACAATAGCCACTTTGAAATAGAACGCTCAGCCAATGGTAAAACATGGGCAAAAATCGGGGATGTTGCCGGAGCTGGTAATTCAGGCACTAAACGTAGCTACTCTTTCTCGGATGCAGGTTTCGCTCATGCCGGAGCAGGCACTGTATACTACCGTCTGAAGCAGGTGGATTTTGATGGCACAGCAGCTTTTTCAAAGGTGGTATCACTGCAGCAAGCTACCGGGGCAGTACAGCGTATCGAGCGTATTGTATATAATCCTTCCACACAACATGTTATTGTGAATTACGCAAATATGTCTGGCCAACCTATACATGTTATATTGGTTAACCTGAACGGAGCTATACTTCTGAACAAAACATTTGCTACAGAAGCAGGGAAGAATGAGTTATTAATACCTCTAGCAGGACAGGGAAAGGGATTAGTTGTTGCGAAAGCTGCAGCTGGTAATACAACCCTGTCTACCAAGTTTATCAGATAGGAAGCCTTTAAAAAAGTCCGGTTTATAGGGCCCGCATTGTGTGCGGGCCTTTTCTTTGCAACCTATGAAGGTATTTTGAGGAAGGTACATGTATATTTGTAAAATCACCAGCGATCAGAAACAGACTTACATGGCTTTATCTTTAGACAACCTCAGAAGGGGCAGGAAATACAGGCTTACTAATTACGGAGAAACCTTTGAATTTCAGGTAGTGGAGATGCCAGAAGAGAATGTTTATAAGGTAAAAGACCTGAACACTCTGGATACTTACCTGTTGCATGATTTGTACAAGTATGGCAAAGGCAAAGACTTCGACCTGGAAGACCTCGAGGCTTAGTCGTGGCTAACGCTTCCTTTTAAGTCCCAGTGGCTCTTCAAGATTTCAGGGCTATTGGGCTTTCTTACAATTTTCCGCACGTAACGCTCTCCTTTAATACTGCCATCTTCATTGCGCTTTCCGATAAACAGTGTTATCGGTTCGCCTTGCTCATTCGTGAAAAACGAAATATCCACCTTAGAGAAACGCTGATCGTAGCGTTTCTGTGGCTCATATACTTTCTCCAGCAGCTTTTGTAGTTTAATATTTAGAGGCATAGCCTATTTTACTCTAAAAACAGGAGAGATGTTATCAACTAAAAACTACACAGGAGCTAAGGGTGGTGCTATATACTTGCTACACCTGAATCATAGCACTTACCAGCAATATTAAACACTTAAACGCGTTTCAATAATATTCCTAGTCAGTTGATTTAGAGACATGACCAAACTTATAACTGGCAATGTCTTTAGCAAGTATAGCAGGAACCTTGTGCAGCAGAAAAGAGTAAGAACATAGCAGTAGTTGGCCCGTATTTATAGTATAAAATATCGTATTTATGCAAGCACCACATTATTATGTATATATCTTCGGTGATAACCCACGCGAAGATGTAGAAATAGGTATAGCAGGGGATCTGCAGAAACATATGGCAGAATTCAAATTACCTCAACCTAACCAGAATAAGGTTGCTGCTAAGGCCAAACTGGTTTATTATGAGCACTACCAGGCACCGGAGGAGGCGCAAACCCGCGAACAGCAACTAAAAGGTGGTGGGTTAGACTCCACATTTAACCTGATAGAGTCGATGAACCCTAACTGGTTGGATCTAAGCGATACCTTGTCTGATCAATTGTAAAAATAACCTTCAGAAAAAAAGAAGAGAAAAGTATACCTGCGTTTTGTGCGTAAATGGTTTGCCTTGGCTTTTCCTTTCATAAGACAGTTTGTTACCTTTGTGCCCGCCTCATATCTTATGGCGGGCATTTTCGTTGTCTCCGCATACAAGCCAACTCAAGTTTGATTCAGTCTAAAATTAAAAATTTAAGCGAGAATATCCGCCTGCAGCTGTTTGTGGTGCTGGTAGGTATCTTGTTGCTCATTGCTAAATTCTTTGCCTTTATACTTACTAATTCAAATGCCATACTTACAGATGCCCTCGAATCTATCATCAATGTAGTAGCAGGAGCATTCTCTCTGTACAGCCTGGTGCTCTCATCACGCCCACGCGATGAAAACCACCCCTATGGGCATGGCAAAATAGAGTTTGTTGCTGCCACGCTGGAAGGTTCTCTTATACTCGTAGCAGGTGGCGCTATTATCCTGAAGTCTATTTTTAGCCTGATAGATCCTGTGCCACTACAGAAACTAGACATTGGTATATTGCTTATTGCTGTTTCTGGTGTTATTAATTACGCTGTAGGGGTACTAACCGAACGCAGAGGCAAAAAATCAAATTCGTTGGTGCTTACCGCCGGAGGCAAGCACCTGAAAACAGATGCTTATTCCACCGCCGGTATTCTGATTGGTTTGCTTTTGATATACATAACAGGGCAATTATGGCTTGATAGCATCGTGGCTATTATGTTTGGCTTGATGATAGGCTACACAGGCTACCGGATACTGCGATCTTCCATTGCCGGCATCATGGATGAAGCAGATTATGAGCTATTGAAGCGTATTGTGCAGGTACTTAACGAGAACCGGCGTGAGAACTGGATTGACATACATAACCTGCGCGTGATCAAATATGGCTCCACGCTACACATTGATTGCCACCTCACAGTGCCCTGGTACTTATCTGTTTTAGAATCACATGACGAGGTAGAGGCGGTGGCCCGCGTTATCCGAGAGAAGATTGATCCAAGTATAGAGTTGTTTGTACATACTGACCCATGCATTGCACCTTCCTGTACAGTGTGTACCAAAGGCGAATGCCAGAAGCGAGACAGCTCGTTTACCGAACGGGTAGAATGGGACTTTGAAAAAGTAATAGCTGATCGTAAGCACGGTACGTATTAATACCAAACCAAAACTAAGACTATGGACAAGTATAAAATTGCTGTTGTAGGTATAGGAGGTGTAGGTGGATATTACGGAGGAAAGCTGGCTAAAAGGTATGCAGATGATCCTGGCTATGAGATTACTTTCATTGCCCGAGGTGACCATAAAAGCAAAATAGAAAAAGAAGGTCTTCGGCTTGAATTAGAAGAAGGAACAGCGTTTATACATCCGTCTAAAGTAGTTGAAACCCCACAGCAGCTGGGCAAACAAGACCTGATAATTTTTTGTGTGAAAAGCTACAGCCTGGAGCAGGTGGCAGAGCAATTCGAAACCAATATAACACCAGCTACTGTACTGCTCCCGCTTCTGAATGGTGTAGATGGGATAGAATACCTCCAGAACCGGTATCCTGAAGCTCAAACCCTCTGGGGCTGTGTATATATTGTATCCAGCAAAACTGCGCCGGGCGTGGTTAAAGTGCAGGGCAAGTATAACCGCCTGGTGTGGGGTAATCCTAAATTACCGGCAGAGGTGCTTCAGCGTGTCAAAGCTTTGTTTGAGGATGCAGGCATCAACCAGGAATTTTATGATGATGTAGAAAATAAGGTATGGGAGAAATTCGCCTTCATTTCACCGGTTGCCAGCCTGTCATCTCTTTCTGACAAAACCATGGGGCAGTTAGTCGGGCAGGACGATCTACGGCAGCAGTTAATCAACCTGATGCAGGAAATCAAATTAATAGCAGCTGCAAAAGGAGTGGAGTTACCTGAGAATATTGTTGAACAAAACCTTAAGGTTGTAGAAAAACTGCCGCATGAGGCTACCTCGTCTATGCAACGAGACTTTAGAGAAGGAAATCGAACCGAGCTTGAAAACCTGACAGGCTATATTGTAAGGGAAGGAGAGAAAGCTGGCATCTCAACACCTACCTATGCGGAAGTATACCAACAACTCAAACATAAAAGCATTTAAAACATATATTCAAATGAGAAGGGCAACTGTTTTGACAGCTGCCCTTCTCATTTAGATGCCTTAATTAACATACTCTATTTTCTGATCTTTGATTCTATAGGCCTTCATCAAAGTAGCAATAAGAAGCACAAGCGCAATCACTATTCCAACAGGATAGGCTATATCAGTAGACAAACTGAAACCTTCCGGTGCTACCAGTATATAAGATACTGCCACCACTGTCATAAAGGTAGCTGGCACTAGGCTCACCCAATAAAATTTGTGCTCGTTAATGAGGTAAACTGTTACCGTCCAAAGCACAATGGTGGCTAAGGTTTGGTTTGTCCAGGCAAAGTAACGCCATACTATCCCAAAATCAATTAGGGTTAGCCCATAACCTAGCACAAACAGGGGTAAGCTAATAAGCAGCCTGTTCATAATCTTGCTTTGGTTTGACTTTGTGAAATCTGCCACAATCAGCCGAGCGCTTCTGAAGGCTGTATCTCCAGAGGTAATTGGAGCAGCTACAACACCCAGCAGAGCCAGTATCCCGCCTATTTTACCCAGCATCGTGTTCGATATTACATTAACTACATAGGCTGCATTTCCTTGCTGTGCGATCATGGTATCGTTTAGTTCTCGGATGCCGCCGAAAAAGCTCATACTTACGGCAGCCCAAATTAAAGCCACCACGCCTTCAGTAATCATCGCTCCGTAAAAAATTCTTCTGCCTTGCTTTTCATTTGTCATGCAGCGCGCCATCATAGGAGACTGAGAGGCATGGAAACCGGATATAGCTCCACAGGCTATCGTAACGAAAAGCATCGGGAACAGCGGGTAGCTCTCTGCGTTTGTGCGCATGTTGGTTAAGCTGGCTAATGTAATTTCAGGTATTACATAGCCATCTGTAAACATTATAACCGATAAACCTAAAGCCATAAACAAAAGGGCTACGCCGAAAAGCGGATACAGCTTACCAATTAATTTATCTATAGGAAGCACTGTGGACAGAACATAATAGATAAGGATGCCCCAAACCCAGGTAGTAACAGTGGCAATGTCGCCTGTCATATCATTCAGAATTTTAGCAGGGCCCATGATGAACACAGCACCAACCATAATCATGAGCAGAATCGTGAAGGCACGCATAAATTGCTTCATGCCATCACCCAGGTAGCGACCAGTAATTTCCGTTATACTTTCACCACCATGCTTTACCGACAGCATTCCGGAAAAATAATCATGCACACCGCCGGCAAATATAGAACCCAATACAATCCATAAGAAAGCAGAAGGCCCCCACATAGCACCCGCAACAGCACCGAAAATAGGCCCCAGACCCGCGATATTCAGAAACTGTATCAGGAAAATTTTCCACTCCGGCATTGGCACATAGTCTACATCATCGCGCATGGTGATGGCTGGAGTCTTACGATTTGGATCTACCTCAAAGATCCTTTCCACAAATTTAGAATAGAGGATGTAGCCCAGCACCAGGGCAACCACCGAAAGGCAAAAGGATATCATACATCGCGATTAAAGGTGAGAAAGGAATATAAAGATAATATACGAGGATAAATTTATATTTCCTTAACTGGGCGAAGTGATATTAGCTAAGTAAGTATAATTAAATATCTGAGAGGCAAAAGATTAGGAAGGTGTTTATACAAGTATAGCAAAACGCTTACCAGGCATTGCCTTTACCATTCCTTTAAACTCAAGCGCCAAAAGCACCGAAGCTAAATTACTTATAGGAATTTGTGCTTTCCAGCTAAGGTTGTCCATTTGTTCTTCACGGCTTTGGTGCAGTACCATCAGCACCTTACGCTCATCGTCAGTAAATTCAGCCAGATCGAGGGGTCTATGGGCTGCCTTGGCTGCAGCTTCGTCCTGTAAATCCCAGTTTAAAAGCTCAACCAGGTCCTGCACACAAGTATAAGCAGAGGCTTTTAAAGATTTAATCAGGTGATTGGTGCCTTCAGAAACAGGAGAGGTGATGTTGCCGGGCACAGCCATTACTTCTTTGTCATAGCTGTGGGCAATGTTGGCGGTAATCAGGGTGCCGCTTTTCAAGGCTGCTTCCACCACAATGGTACAGTCGCTCATGCCAGCTATAATACGGTTTCGGGCCGGAAAGCGAGGGGCATCCGGGCGAGTGCCAAAAGGGTTTTCAGTAAGGAGTCCGCCTTGCGTAAGCATTCGCTCGGCATACTTACGGTGCACAGCGGGATAAACAGTTTCAGGTCCGCTGGCCATAACCCCAATGGTTGGCAAGCCTGCCTGTAAGGCAGCCCGATGGGCAACCACATCCACACCATACGCCAAGCCACTCACAATCATCGCGTTATAAGGCTTCAGGTCTTCGACGATACGCTCCGTGATTGTTTGGCCATAACTGCTTATTTGTCTGGTACCTACCATGCTGATGATACGGCGCTGGTTTAAGTTGCCATTGCCCCTGAAGTATAGCAGCGTAGGTGCATCAGGGATTTGTTTGAGCCGGTCGGGGTATTTTGGCGAAGTATAAAAAAGCAGCTGCACATCCAGGTCTGCGGCCATTTTCAGCCATTCTTCGGCCTGTAGCAAAGCAGCTTTTGCTCCGGATGCAAGGTTCTTGACAAGGGTAGGCCCTACACCCGGTATTTTCAGAAGTTTACCTGGTGGAGCTTCGAACACAGCCTGAGGTGAGCCGCAATAGCTCACTAACTGACGCGTAATTTGCGTACCTACACCTGGTAAACGTGTAATAGCTACTTCATAAAGATTATTGTGCTCCTCAACCATCTTATCATGCCTACGAGCATTTTACTCTTTTGTATTCAGTTGTGATTTAATGCCCTGCAAAAACGCTTTGACTTTCTCCAACGATTCGATGATCTCCATCTTGTCTTTTGTCTGCACCTGCTTGTTCTTCATCATCTCTTTGGCGCCCTGTATCGTATAACCTCGCTCTTTAACAAGATGATAGACTGTGCGGAGCGTTTCGATGTCTTTAGGGGTGTACTGGCGGTTGCCTTTCTTGTTCTTCTTAGGCCTGAGCTGCTCAAACTCCGTTTCCCAAAAGCGAATAAGGGAAGGGGCAACATCAAACATAGAGGCAACTTCGCCTATACTATAGTACTGCTTTTCTATTTCTTTTTCTTTGTATGGCATAACCAGTTGGTGTATTAGTGGCCGCGGCAGCTTAATTTTACCGCAGATGTTACGCATTACGGCTAAAAATGCTACTTTTGCCTATATTGTGCTTTTCGTGCTGCGCTTATTCTAAGCGTTTCCGTTTGGCAAAAATTATACATTTTTCGCTCTTAAACAACAAGTACAGCACTAAGTATCTAAAGGCTTAATAATCATACATGAACTCAGCTGAGATAAGACAAAAGTTTCTGGACTTCTTTGCATCCAAACAGCACCAGATTGTACCTTCTGCACCGATTGTAGTAAAGGACGACCCTACCCTGATGTTTATTAACTCGGGCATGGCTCCCTTCAAAGATTACTTTCTGGGCAACAAACCTGCGCCTTATAAGCGTGTAACGGATACGCAAAAGTGCCTTCGTGTAAGCGGCAAGCATAACGACCTGGAAGAAGTTGGCTATGACACCTACCACCACACCATGTTCGAAATGCTAGGTAACTGGTCGTTTGGAGACTACTTTAAAAAGGATGCGCTGGAATGGTCGTGGGAGCTTTTGACGGAGGTATATAAATTGCCGAAAGACCGGCTGTATGTTTCTGTTTTCCAGGGAGACGACTCAGAGAACCTGCCAATGGACCAGGATGCTTTCAGCATCTGGAAATCCATGATAGCAGAAGACCGTATCCTGATGGGATCTAAGAAAGATAACTTCTGGGAAATGGGTGATACAGGCCCTTGCGGACCTTGCTCTGAGATACACATTGACTTGCGCTCAGAAGAAGAGCGTGCGCAGGTAGATGGTAAAGAGTTGGTGAACAACGACCATCCGCAGGTAGTCGAAATCTGGAATAATGTATTCATGGAGTTCAACCGGCTGGCTGATGGCTCGCTTGTAAAACTGCCTGCACAACACGTAGATACCGGCATGGGCTTCGAGCGTTTGTGTATGGCTATACAGGGCAAAAGGTCTAACTATGATACCGACGTTTTCCAGCCGCTTATTCAGTTTGTGGCTCAGGAAGCAGGAGTGAAGTATGGACAGGATGAAAAGACAGATATCGCCATCCGTGTAATATCCGACCATATACGTGCTATCGCCTTTACCATTGCAGATGGGCAGCTGCCTTCAAACAACAAAGCAGGATACGTCATTCGCCGCATTTTGCGCCGAGCTGTACGTTATGGTTTTACATTCCTTAACTTTAAGAAACCCTTTTTACATAAGTTGGCCGTTGTACTTGCCAACCAGATGGCGCACGTGTTCCCTGAGCTGAAGCAGCAACTGGGCTTTGTGCAGCGTGTGATTGAAGAAGAAGAGAATGCTTTCCTGCGCACCTTAGATAATGGTCTGAAGCGCCTGGATGCTCTGGAGAATTCATTCAAAGAGAATAACAATATCATCGATGGCAAAACTGCTTTCGAACTGTATGATACCTTCGGTTTTCCGCTAGACCTAACAGCCTTGATCGCTCGTGAAAAAGGTTTGCAGGTGGACGAGGCAGGGTTTAGCAAGGAGATGGAGCAGCAGAAGAGCCGCTCACGCAATGCCTCTGCCACCGAGCAAAGCGATTGGGTTATACTGCAGCCAGACGTTGTTAACGAGTTCATCGGCTACGACTGCGATACTACCGACACGCACATCGTGCGCTATCGCCAGGTGAAGGCGAAAAACAAAAGCGAATATCACCTGGTACTAGACAAGACACCATTCTATGCTGAGAGCGGCGGCCAGGTAGGAGATACCGGCTTTCTCATTTCTGACACAGAGCAGGTAGAAGTGCTGGATACAAAGAAAGAAAACGATCTTATACTTCACATCACGGCTAAACTGCCACAAAATGTGGAGGCTGGCTTTAGAGCAGAAATAGCTGCTGAGCGCCGCAACTATATCCGTAAAAACCACTCTGCTACGCACTTGTTACATGCTGCCTTACGCACTGTATTGGGCGAGCACGTGCAGCAGCGCGGATCTTTGGTGAACGAGAAACTATTACGCTTCGACTTTTCACACTTTGCCAAAATAGAGGATGCAGAACTACGCCAGATCGAGCATATTGTGAACGAGCGCGTTCGGCAGGCAATTCCTCTGGATGAGCGTCGTAACGTGCCGATCGATGAAGCTAAAAACATGGGGGCTACAGCGTTATTCGGCGAAAAGTATGGCGATTTTGTTCGCGTAATTACTTTTGGCAGCGATTATTCTGTAGAGCTTTGCGGTGGTACACACGTGATGAACACGGGCCACATTGGCTACTTTAAAATTGTATCGGAAAGCTCCGTAGCAGCTGGTGTGCGCCGTATTGAAGCGTTTACTGCCACTGCAGCAGAAGAATACATGCAGCAGCAGCTAAACGAGCTGAACGCGGTACGCGAGGTTTTAAACACGCAGAGCAATGTATCTGGTGCCGTGCAAAAAATGCAGGACGACCTGAAAGGATTGCAGAAACAACTGGAGGCTTTTGAGCTAAAGCAATTAACAGGCATGAAAGATGAGCTGGCGCAAAAGGCTGTTCAGGTAGGCGGTGTTAATCTAATTGCTCAGCGTGTAGTGCTTAATTCAGCTGATTATATGAAAAAGCTTGCATTCGATATGCGGCAGGTAGTGGATAACCTTGTGCTTATACTTGCCACCGAAATAGATGGCAAGCCACAGATTGCGGTGATGTTATCTGATAACCTGGTGCAGGAGAAAAATCTGAATGCAAGTACCCTGGTGCGCGAACTGGCAAAAGAGATCAAAGGCGGCGGCGGCGGACAGCCGTTTTATGCAACAGCGGGCGGTAAAGATGCTGCTGGTTTAGATGCCGTAACTGCCAAAGCGCCGGAACTTGTCAAATCAATGATTAATGGTTAATTACTAATGAATAATGGTGAATGAGCAATTAGTAATTCATGATTATTCATTTATCATCATAAACAAATGGATAAAGCAATAAGAGATAAGTACCAGGCTATTATCGGCCTGGAGGTGCATGCGCAGCTGCTAACCAATAGCAAAGCTTATTCTTCTGACTCTACGGAGTATGGCATGTTGCCAAATACCAACCTGAGCGCAATTACCTTAGGACACCCAGGCACTTTGCCGCGCGTAAACAAACGCGTTGTAGAAATGGCCGTTAAAATGGGCTTGGCCACCAACTGCGACATCACGAAGTATAACGTGTATGCGCGAAAAAACTATTTCTATCCTGACCTTCCAAAAGGATACCAGATCACGCAGGACAAAACACCTATTTGCACCAACGGCCATTTGGTAACCAAAGACGCTGCCGGAAATGACAAGCGCATCGGCATCACCCGTATCCACATGGAAGAAGATGCCGGTAAATCCATGCACTTAGCCGGTGAGACAGAAACATTAGTGGATTTTAACCGTGCTGGTGTTCCGCTGATAGAGATTGTTTCGGAGCCGGATATCCGTGATTCAGAAGAAGCCTATAATTACCTGATCGAGATAAAGCGCCTGGTGCGATACCTGGATATCTGTGACGGAAACATGGAAGAAGGCTCACTTCGTTGTGATGCCAACGTATCTGTGATGCTGAAGGATTCTACCTTGTGGGGTACAAAGGTGGAGGTAAAGAACATGAACTCTTTCCGCAATGTACAACGTGCCATTGAACACGAAATTGAGCGCCAGATTATGGTGCTGGAGAATGGAGGCAAGGTAGACGGAGAGACCCGTAACTTCGATGCGAATAGCGGCACAACAACAGCCATGCGTTCGAAAGAAACACTGAACGATTACCGCTACTTCCCGGAGCCAGACCTACCACCCTTGGTTATAGAGCAAAAATGGCTTGAGCAAGTAAAAGCTGCTATGCCAAGCTTGCCACAGGAGCTGTACAAGCGTTTTGTTCAGGAGCTAGGCCTTCCGGAATATGATGCAGCTGTGCTTACGGATGCCAAGGAAGTAGCTTTATACTTTGAGGAACTGGCTAAGCATACACAAAATTACAAAGCAGCCTCTAACTGGGTGATGGGCCCTGTAAAGTCTTACCTAAACGAGTTGCAGCTGCATATCAAGGACTTCCCGCTGAAACCGGAACAAATTGCGCAGCTAATTGCTTTAGTAGATGAGAACAAAGTAAACCATTCGGTAGCGTCGAAGCAGGTGTTCCCTTACATGCTGGAACACCCGGAAATGACAGCCCAACGTGTTGCCGAAGAGCAGAACCTGCTTCAGGAATCCAATGCAGACGAACTGGCGCAGATTGTGCAACAGGTTTTAGCCGCTAACCCTGCTAAAGTAGAAGAATACAAAGCTGGCAAGCAATCGTTGATAGGTATGTTTATGGGTGAAATTATGAAAAAGACTCAAGGCAAGGCCGATCCGAAGGTAACCAACCAGTTGCTGCGCGAACAGCTTAATGCTTAAACAAAAGATGATGAAGTTTAAAAATATACTTGTGGTAGCTTCGGCTGCCGCTTTTCTAGCAAGCTGCCAGGGCAATAAAACCGCCACTAACGGAGAAGATGCCTATACTATTCAGGGAAAGCTAAACAATGCATCTTCCGGTCAGATTTTTCTGTACGAGCTTGGTGAGCAAAACTTTGAACCACGTGATACTGCGGATGTTAGTGCAGACGGTACTTTTACTTTTAACGGAACCATCAAAGAGCCAACCTTCTATCGCCTAACGCTTGATCAGCAAAATGGCCTGATGCTGGTGCTGGATGAAGGAAAAATAAATATAGAGGCAGATGCCAAAGACATCAATGGTACCGCTAAGGTAGAGGGATCTGAAGATACGCAGTTATTCCTGGAGCTGAACAAGCTGGTAAACGAAAGCAGGCTGAAGCAAACGGAGCTGGAGCAACGCTTTATGGTGGCACAGCAGCAGGGCAACGAAGCAGAAATGGAAAGCATCCGGAATGAATTCATGCAGCTGCAGGGGCAGGTAAAAAACTTTATCGCGCAGCACCCTAAATCTATAGTTTCAGCCTTCGGTACTGCCAGTTTGATAGACCCGGTAAACGATTTTGCTTTTGCAGATAGTATGGCTAGCTTATTTAACGCCAACCTGCCAAACTCAAAGTATACTGCTATGCTAAACGAGAGGCTAAAGCCATACCGCAGCACAGCCATCGGCCAGGTTGCACCGGATTTTTCATTGCCAACGCCAGATGGTGGCTCTAAGTCTTTATCTTCTTTAAGAGGTAAGTATGTACTGGTTGATTTCTGGGCCAGCTGGTGCGGACCTTGCCGCAAGGAAAACCCGAACGTGGTGAAGATGTACAACAAGTATAAAAACAAAGGAAAAGGATTTGAGATCTTCGGCGTGTCGCTGGATCAGTCTGAGGACAAGTGGTTAGCCGCTATTGAAAAGGATCAACTGAAGTGGCCCCACGTGTCTGACCTGAAAGGATGGGAAAGCAGTGCTGCGCAACTTTACAACGTTACCGCAATCCCTCAAACTGTACTACTTGATCCTGAAGGCAGAATCATAGCAAAAGGATTAAGAGGAGAGGAGCTGGAGAATAAATTAGCGACCCTGCTAAAGTAGGTTTTTAGAACAAGTATAAAAGCGAAGGCCGAACGAGATTTCTTGTTCGGCCTTCGCTTTTATACTTGTCTGTGGTATTAAGATTTGTAACTGTTGCTACTGGTATGCTCTTATAAGAATACTTTTTGCAGTGCTCCCCACAACAACTTTTTGTGCTCCACATCATGCTCCAGCACCTGCAACGATTGAGAAAACAAAACAGGAACAGCACCTATACTCACAGGGTTATAAAGTGTGAATTTATCATGCGGCTTGTCAGTGTCTAACCTGCTGGCAAAAGAAATAATATAATTAACTTTTAACTCCTGCTGCAAGTCCTCAAAGCGGGCAGTAGTGCCGGATAAATTGTTTACATATGCCACATCTTCAGGTTTTAGCCCTATAGCACCAAGTATTTTCTGCAGGAAGCCCAATTGCGGTAATTTCATGAACTCACTATCAGGTAAGGTCACCAATATCACTACACCTTTAGCATTCTGGCCTAGCACTTTAAAATGCTGCTGCTTTGGTGCCTCTGCCTTCTTAGGAATCTTCGGCAAATCCGTTGCTGAGGCCTTAGCCGGAGCAAGTACCTCTTCCTGCTTTGGTGCAGGCGCAGCAGCTGGAGGTGCTACAGACGAGGAAACTTCAGCTTTATCAGAAACAGGCAAGGCAATGTCCTGCTCAACCAGGTAAATAGTTTCTGGCAAGAAGTTTCGAAGAAAATCATCGCTTAGTTCAGCCCGTAATCCTGACATGATAATGGAGATGCTAAAGTATAACTGGTGATGATTATTTCGCAGACTTTTCTTTTAAGTCGAACAGTGACTTAAGCTCATTTGCTTCACTGGCTTTCATTCTTCCTCCCAAGACTAAACGAAGCTGACGGCGGCGCAAAGCACCATCATACAACTCTATCTCTTCTTTCGTTTCTGGCACTGCATCCGGCACATCAATTGGGTTGCCTGATTGGTCTACAGCTACAAAAGTGAAAAATGCCTGGTTAGACATAAATTTTTTGCCACTAGGAATATCCTCTGCAAATACCACAATGTGCACTTCCATAGAGGAGTTAAAAGCACGTGTTACCTTGGCCTCCAGGGTTACTACGTTACCAAGTTTTATACTTTCAGAGAAGGATACATTGTCAACAGATGCCGTTACAACAATTCTGTTGGAGTGTTTTTGTGCCGCAATTGCTGATACAATGTCCATCCAGTGCATCATACGGCCACCCATCAAATTGTGCAGTGTGTTGGTGTCGTTTGGTAACACCAGTTCCGTCATGATCACATAGGATTCAGATACTTTTTTTTGTTTACGCATTTTATGTGCCTTGAATTGATGGAGCAAAGATAGGGTGCAGCAGGCAAAGGATAAAATCTAGCACTCAATTCGGTTATTTTATACTTACGCTACACCGTCCCAACCGGAGCGGCCAAGCAGCGGCACAAACTTGAAATCTGAAAACTGCTCGCTGGTAAATTCATTTTCCTCTACACGTGTGATCCGCATCATTTTCTGTGTTTGCTCATTTCCAACAGGAATCACTAAAATACCGCCTACAGTAAGTTGGCGCAGCAATTCCTTCGGAACGACAGGGGCACCAGCAGTAACTATAATTTTATTGTAGGGAGCATGAGCTGGCAATCCTAAAGATCCGTCGCCATGAAAGGTATGTGGTTTAAGTCCGTGCTTGCGGAAGAATATATTTGCTTTTTCGTAAAGCGGGCGGTTATATTCTATCGTGTAAACGTTAGGTGTTATCTGCAACAGTACAGAGCATTGGTATCCAGAACCTGTCCCTATCTCCAGCACTTTATCTGAAGGCTTCAACTGCAAAAGCTCCGACTGGAAAGCCACCGTATATGGCTGCGAGATGGTTTGCCCCTCACCAATGGGAAAAGCCTTATCCTGATACGCCTGCTCTACAAAAGCTTTATCGAAGAAAAAATGACGTGGTACAGTTTCGATGGCGGTCAGCACGCGCTCATCACGTATGCCTTTTTCACGGAGTATTTTAACCAGGGACCGGCGCATGCCTTTGTGTCTGTACGAGTCTGTTTGCATTGAACTGGAAGTATAGAATTGAGTAATAAATGCTCTAAAAGAAGCATATCTGCGAAAATAAGCATTACAGGCTAGAATTGCCGCTATTTTTAATGCTGATTACAGATTATTTGCGCTATAAAACATAAGTCGTGCAAAGCTGTTACCTTTGGCAACTTTGTAACACTAGTATATACGTGGGTGTAGCCACGTTAAATCAAAAACAAGCCGTATGTTTACAGGAATTATAGAAGGCCTTGGCCGCGTGACTGCTATCCGTGAGGACAACACCAATAAGCATTTCACCTTAACCGGCCCTTTTACACATGAACTGAAGGTAGACCAGAGTGTGGCGCATAATGGCGTCTGCTTAACAGTGGTAAGTATACAGGAAGACCAGTATACAGTTACAGCCATTGACGAAACCCTGAAGAAAACAAACCTGAACTACTTAAAAGCCGGTGATGCCGTAAACCTGGAGCGCTGCATGATTTCCAACGGTCGTTTTGATGGGCATGTGGTACAAGGGCACGTGGACCAGACAGCCATCTGTGAAGAAGTACGGGACGAAAACGGAAGCTGGATTTTCACGTTCAGCTATGATGCAAGCCAGGGAAACGTAACGGTAGAAAAAGGTTCTATTTGTGTAAACGGGATCAGCTTAACAGTTTTTGATTCGAAAGAAGATCGTTTTTCGGTAGCTATCATACCTTATACTTATGAGCACACTAACCTACACCAGGTAAAAGCCGGAGATACAGTAAACCTTGAGTTTGATAT
Source organism: Pontibacter rugosus (assembly GCF_042678745.1). NCBI lineage: Bacteria > Pseudomonadati > Bacteroidota > Cytophagia > Cytophagales > Hymenobacteraceae > Pontibacter > Pontibacter rugosus. The sequence continues at coordinate 17,891 of NZ_JBHTLD010000059.1, forward strand.
AATAGGCAAATACGTGGCAAGGCTGCTAGGTAAGTAAATTAAGAGACAAAAAAAGCAAAGGCATGAGAAGTATTAATCTCATGCCTTTTATATAACAAGACCACGCCAACTATATCTGTTTCTTCTTGCCGCGATTCCAGTACAAGTATAAGTCTGACATAAAATTCATGCAGTTTATACTTGAAATCTATCATCCATAAATCTGCTGGTTTCCCGCTGAGTCAATTTCAAGAACTACACCTCTTAAAGCAGAACTACTTCTCTGCTAAAGAAATTCTGAACAACCGGCCTGCCGCTGCTCCCGTTACAGAAGGTATATACCTTTCAAACTAAAAGCATGCCTACTGAACAGTACCACGAACCCGCACACGAACTTTCCGACGAAACACGCACCTTTGTGCGCATGATTACCTCAGTTATTGAAGAAGCTGAAGCCATTAGTTGGTATGAGCAGCGCATTTCGATTGAGAAGGATGAGGAGGCAAAGGCCATCATGAAAAATGCGCAGAACGAAGAGTTCAAGCACTTCGGGATGGACCTGGAGTTTCTGCTGCGTAAAAAGCCCGCCTGGCGCGAAATGATGAAGATTATACTTTTTACGGAAGGTGATATTGTAGCGCAAGGCGAGAAGGCGGAAGATTGATTCCGCCTTTCCTTTTTTTTAGAATTTTCTGTCCTGGCTGGCCATGGTGTGATCGATGCTCAATTTACCGGCACCACCTACCGTTAAGGCCCAAGCCATGCCAATTACAAGTAGATGATATTCAAAGCCTTCGCCTGACTGGTTTCCGCTCCAGTTCAAAAAAAAACCGTTGGATAGATGTGCTGAAAGTATAATACCTATAAAAAGGCCTATAAAGCCCAAGGCCCAGATCCGGGTCCAGAAGCCAAGTATAAGACAGATGGAACCTATGAACTCAATGATTATAACCATCCAGCCGAGCCAACCTGGCATGCCAGACATCTGTTCGAAGGATTTCATAAAGCCCGCAGGTCCGTGGCCGCCAAACCAGCCAAACAGTTTTTGCGCCCCATGCGGAAACATGACGAGTCCTAGGAATAGGCGCAGAACCGCTAAGCTCCAGGTGTTATGAGTATAAAGAATTCGGTCTTTGAAAGCCATTGTGTACACGTTCTCTTTGATGCTATATGACACTACGGAATTTAGAGCAGAGGGATAAGGAAGTAACTGAGGCTATGGCTGCCGCTGTTGCCGGTTAAACTTTGGCAGGCTCAGGTTATACTTCACCGCTATTAACCGGATACAAGCTATGAGCAGCACAGAGGAGATAAAATTAGTATTGCGCTCCACCTCCAGGTAATCAAGCCCCAGGTAAAAGGCCGCACCCACTAAACAGGCGCTGGCATATACTTCCTGCCTGAAGAGCACCGGTACCTCATTGGTAAGTATATCCCGAATCACACCACCCATCACTGCCGAGAACATGCCCATAATAGCAGCTATTTCCGGACTCGCACCTAAACTCAACGCTTTTTCCATGCCTACGATGGTGAAAATAGAGATACCCATCGTATCGAACAACAGAAAGGTGCGGCGCAGCTTTAAAAGCCATTTATAGAAAACACCACTCAACACCACGGCTCCAATGATGATGTACAACAATGTAACGTCCTGAATCCATACAAGCGGATAGCTTCCCAGCATGATATCCCGCAGGCTACCGCCTCCGATTGCCGTAACAAAACCGATAAAGGCAGCACCAAACCAATCCTGTTCCTGATCTCGCTCACTGGCTGCCAGTGCGCCGGACATGGCAAAAACGACTGTTCCTATGATCTCAAGTATATATTGTATTTCCACTTCTGCGCTTATATGCAGGCAAGTTAAGGGGCTCTGGCTTCAGATTAAAATTAATTTAGAGTAGCGTCTGCAGATAAGCAGTTAAGGTTAAGTGAAGATCAGGCAGGTAAACCTTTATTTTATTGTTACTTTATCATGTTGATCTGATTGCGCTATTGTCAGTCGCCTTATTGAGTTATATTTCTTGTTTGGCAGATAAAACTTACTTTTCTCCTACATCAATCCAAACTTAAGCCCAAAGAAGAAAGTACGAGGCCTTGCAGGACCATAGACATAATTGCTGTCACGGTAGGCACCTATATCAAAGTCCTTCTGATAAGCATTGAACATATTTTGAACGCCCATACTTAACTGCAGGTCTTTAGCTATACTTCTCAGCGTGAAGCGATAAGAAAGCTTCACGTTATTTTCCATGAAAGTCGGCGAAGTATAAAGCACATCTTCTACCACACCCGGAGCGCCAGCAAAGTGTGGCACCTGCATGCTACCAGTGTATACACCTGAAAACGTGGTGTTGAACCTACTCTGTGGAAGCAGGGTGAGCACATAATAGCCATAGGTGTTCGGGGATCGTAAATAAGCACGCGTACCTGCTATAGTTGATGACCAGGCAACCGGTGTATCGTACAAAGACTGCTGCATTGTTATACCTGTCTCCAGCTGAAAACGCTGGTCATAATTTAATCGCCCTTCCAGCGTAACTCCTTTCACAGTAGAGTTGCTGCCGTTTTTCCGGAGCAGTTGTTGGTTCCCGCTCGCATCTGTTCCTATTTCTTCCAGCACAAAGGCATCTATTAAGCGGGTATAAAAACCATCAACTGTAAAGCCAAAGATCATCTCTTCACTTGCTTTATTAAAATCCATCGACACGTTAAAGCTGTTGGATTTCTCCTCCCGCAAGTTAGGGTCTAGCTGTATAAGAGAAATTCCGCCGCCGGCAAAAGCAATGTGCATGTCCGTTTCGAAAGCCTGTGGAGCCCGGAAGCCTCTTGCGTAAGAGGCTCTTAATTGTGTGGTTGTACCTAATTTATAAAGCAGGTTTAGCCTTGGTGTAAGTATAAGCTTATCTACATACGTGTGCTTATTCGCCCGCACACCAGCTAGTACCGTAAAGGCAGCATTTATGTCCCAATCGCTTTGCAGAAAGACACCTGTCAGGTTGGTACGTTGATCAATCAGGTAATCATAAGCTTTAATCTCGTCAAAAGTATCGTCATACAGATGTTCAGCTCCAGCTGTAAAGGTGTTAGTGCCTCCTAAAAAGTCGTGAGAAGTATAGTTGTACTGAAAGCCTACCTGCAAGGTATGGTTTTGGGTGCTGCCCCAGCCATCTGACTGGTCTATGCCGGTATAGTGCGTTCTTTTGGTGTTTTGTCCAGAGCCATAAAGGCTAAAAGAGCTGTTGCCATCACGGGACCGATGATCCCAGTTAAAGCCGCCGACCAGTATATTCTGAAGCCGGTACTCTGACTGATCTGCACGGTCTGCGGGGCCATCCAGCTTATTGCCTCCGTGTCGCTCTTCGTTAATACTCCAGCCATTAATCTCCAGTTTATCATATAGAGTAGGTTTGAAGAAGGAGTTGAAGCCGAACGAGTTGTTCAGTAGTTCGGGTAGCTCTGAAAAGCCATCAGCGTTGGCATCATACGCTTCTTTATCACGATGCGATGCAAAGAAAGACACACCAGCGTTTCGGCTCTCGTTAACTGTATTTACATTGGCATTGATAAAGTGATCCCATGCCGCGCCATCTATTACCGAAGAGTTGCTAGCCAAGGTATAGGTGTTATCCTCTGGTTCTTTGGTGATAATATTAACTGTACCGGCAATAGCGCTGGAGCCATACAAGACTGAACCTCCGCCACGCACCACTTCTACGCGCTCCACCATGTTGGCAGGTATTTGCTCCAGCCCATAAAGGCTCATAAGTGAGTTAAACACAGGGCGGCTATTAATCAGCACCTGTGAATAAGAACCTCCCAGTCCATTCATGCGCAGCTGTGTATAGTTGCAGGTCTGGCAGTCGGTTTCCATGCGCAGGCCCGGCTGAAAACAAAGGCCTTCTGAGAGGGTGTTGGATTGGGTGAGGCTAAATATGCGCCCATCCAGCACGTTTACCGCCACCGGACTCTCCAGCCTGCGCCGTTCTGTTCGTGTGCCCGTTACCACCACCTCGTTCAGGGTAGCATTTGCTTCCTCTAAGTATACATTCACAAGTATGGCTGAATCTGCCACTACCTTCACAGTCTGTCGGGCAGGTTTAAAGCCAATAGCAGATACCATGAGTTCATGAGTACCTTCGGGTATTCTCGCTAAAGTATAGTTTCCTCCGGCGTCTGTCGAGATGCCCCAGGCGCTTTTTAAAATGCCCACACTAGCATACGGAACTGCTCCCTTATCAGAAGAAACCTCACCACTAATGCTGCCGTGGCCTTGTCCGTAGGTTTCAGAAAAAGAAAGCAATAGGAAAAGAAGTAGAATTTTAGATTTCATAGTTTTAGTTTATCATCAATAATAATAAATACAAGCTGTAAATATATTTTAGATTAATCTAAACTTAAAATTAAAGTAATAGG
>NZ_JBHTLD010000060.1:0-22083 GCF_042678745.1 Pontibacter rugosus
TATGAGAAAATTATTTCCTATTAGTACACTGTTTGTGGCGACGGCCTTAGTCTTTACATCTTGTGAGAAAGATGACGGATATGAGTTACCTGATCTCAATGCAACACATGCCTACGTTTCCAGCAACACCAGCGGCATGGTAACAACCATGAAAGTAAAAGACCTGGCAGGGGTAATGGTAGAGCAAAAGAAAATCGCAACCATGGATGCCGACGGAATTTACTACAACGGCGATAGAGATGAAATTATTCTGGCATCCAGATCTACCAACAGAGTTGAGGTATATCAGAAAAAGAGAGATGGCTCGCTTGAAATCAAAACCACAAGCTCACCTGATTTTACAAATCCGCGTGAGATAGCTGTTAGTGGTAATATGATAGTTGTGGTACAAGATGGTGATCCAGCTATCAACAATAACATGAACCGTCTTTTTGTGTATGAGCGCACACCAAGTGGAATTCGCTCCCGCAACGTGTATGATGTGGATTTCAACCTTTGGGGTATTCATGCTGACGGCAACACCTTATATGCTGTAGCTGATAACACCGGAGACATTGTTTCTTTTGACAACTTCTTTGCGAATCCGAGTGGCATGATTCAGCCAAGTAAGCGTGTTACCATAGAAGGTTTGGTTAGAACCCACGGCATCACACACTCTAAAGCAGATAACAAACTGATTTTGACAGATATAGGCAGTGCTGCGTCTGATAACGACGGTGCGATAATTGTTATTGATAACTTTAGTGCAGTATATGGCGGTACTTCTACTGGTGGCATGATCAGTGCTAACCAGCAAATAAGAATAGAAGGCTCTAATACGATGTTGGGTAATCCGGTAGACGTTGGTTATGATGAAGATAGTAACCACATCTATGTAGCAGAAAGAGCAAACGGAGGCGGTATGGTATTGATTTTCAAAATGCCTGTGGCTGATGGAAGCCCGGCTCCTAGCTACTCTAAAGCTGTGGCAGGTGCTTCTTCTATCTATGTGAAAAACTAGTAACCCACAGTTATAAACAAAAGAGCCTGGCAGTTTTTGCCGGGCTCTTTTGTTTTAAATAGCTATTTATACTTTCATCAGATACTGAACTTGATAGAATCTGGTAATTCCCCGATTCTAAATAAGCTTACACTCACCTAGTCCCATTTCTCTGATGGATGTTAAAAATAGCTTTGGATCAATTCTATACTTGCGGGAGTACGTAGGCAGTGCCAGCTTTTCGTCTGGCACGTGCAGGGTGATCTCCAACCGTTTTTGACCAGAGCTTGCTACAATAGCGTTTTCAAGCGCTTCAGCAAGATTGGGTGTAAAGTGCTGTAGGTTGATGTTCAGCTGCACGCCCTGCGCCATCTTATCCATTACATCACCTAACAATTGGATGTTCATCGGCTTCAGCTCCCACTGGTCTTCGGTTTTATAGCGCAGCTGCACTTTGCCTCTGATGAACAAGTATAAGCCCATCTTCAGGTATGGCGAGAACTTTACATAGTCTTCCCCAAATAGCGCCATCTGCATGGTGGTGTCATAATCTTCGATGGTGAAGAGGGCGAAAGGGTTACCGTTTTTGGCCGTTCTGATCACTACATCGGTTACCATGCCGGCCACATTTACATCGCGGTTCTTATACTCTTCAATCCTGTCCAGATTACAAGTGCAATAGGAGTCAATCTCCAGCTTAAACTGATCCAGCGGGTGTCCAGACATATAGAAGCCCACTACCTCTTTCTCCCGGCGCAGCATTTCTGCCTGCGTCCATACGGGTACTTCCGGTATTTTAGGCATAGGAGCTGCCACAGCGGCACCGCCTCCAAATAACGACTGCTGCGCTGCCTGTTGCTCTGCCTGATAGTTGTTGCCATAGCGTACCGCTTTCTCCAGCAAACTCATGCTTTCCGTTTCGGGCACATCTATCAACTGGGCACGATGGTAAAGGCCCCACGAGTCAAATGCTCCAGCTAAGGCCATGCTTTCAAAGGTCTTTTTGTTCACGGCACGCAGGTTTACGCGCTTCGAAAAGTCGAAGATGTCCTGGTACATGCCGTTTTCACGTTCCGAGATGATGGCATCAACCGCAGATTCACCGGTGCCTTTTATCGCAGCCAAACCAAAGCGAATATTACCTTGCTCGTTTACGTTAAACTTCAGCAACGACTCGTTTACATCGGGCCCAAGTACCTGCACGCCCTGCTTCCGCGCTTCCTCAATAAAGAACGTCACCTTTTTAATGTCGTTCATGTTGTTAGTCAGCACGGCAGCCATGTACTCCGCTGGATAATGTGCCTTCAGGTAACCAGTTTGATAAGCTACCACCGAGTAGGCAGCAGAGTGGGAGCGGTTAAAGCCGTACTGGGCAAACTTCTCCATCACGTCGAATACCTCTGAGGCTTTCTTGGCAGGGATCTTATGAATTTCGGCGGCACCGGCAATGAATTTCTCACGCTCCTCGGCCATCTTCTTCATGTCCTTCTTACCCATGGCACGGCGCAGCAAGTCGGCACCACCTAGTGAGTAGCCTGCCAAGATCTGGGCCGTCTGCATAATCTGCTCCTGGTACACCATAATACCGTAAGAGTAGTTCAGTATCGGCTCCAGCAGCTCGTGCGGGTATTCTACTTCCTCTCTGCCATGCTTCCTGTTAATGAAGTTCGGGATGAACTGCATCGGGCCCGGGCGGTAAAGGGCGTTCATGGCAATCAGGTCTTCAATGTTGGTAGGCTGCAAGTCCTTCAGGTACATGCGCATGCCCTCCGACTCAAACTGAAATGTACCGATGGTATCACCCCGCTGGTAAAGCTGGTACGTTTTCTCGTCGTCTATCGGAATGTTATCAATGTCAATTTCGACGCCATGGTTTTTCTTGATCAGCTCCATGGCATCTTTGATGATGGTCAGGGTTTTCAGGCCCAGAAAGTCCATCTTCAGCATGCCCGCGCTCTCAATCACCTTGCCATCAAACTGTGTTACCAGCAGGTCGGAGTCCTTGGAGGTGGACACGGGAATGTAGTTGGTGATATCATCAGGAGCAATGATAACGCCCGCAGCGTGTATACCTGTGTTACGGATAGAGCCTTCGAGTTTCTCCGCCAGCTTCAGAACGGCAGCACGCGCATCAGTTCCTTCACGGATAGAGGCTAGGTCAAGGTTCTCCATAAAAGCTTTGGCAAGCGTAGTACCCGGTGTGTCCGGCACCATCTTCGCCAGTTCGTTGGCATCAGCCAGTGGCAAAGAGGTAGAACGCGCCACATCTTTGATAGATGATTTGGCGGCCATGGTACCAAAGGTGATAATCTGGGCTACCTGCGTTTTGCCATACTTATCTACCACGTAATCAATTACGCGCTGGCGGTTTACGTCGTCAAAGTCAATATCAATATCGGGCATCGACACACGTTCCGGGTTCAGGAATCGCTCAAACAGCAGGTTATACTTAATAGGGTCGATGTTGGTGATACCGATACAGTAAGCCACCGCAGATCCAGCTGCCGAACCACGACCAGGGCCTACAAAAACGCCCATATCGCGGCCACGGTTAATAAAGTCCTGCACTATGAGGAAGTACCCGGCAAAGCCCATGGTTTCAATAATGCGCAATTCGTAATCCAGACGCTCTTCTACCTCCGGTGTAATGTCGGTGTAGCGCTTGCGGGCACCCTCGTAGGTAAGGTGACGCAGAAACGCATCGGCACCCGCATGTTCTGCCGGTATCGGGAAGTTTGGCAGCAGGATATCGCGCTTCAGCTTCGGAGGCGTGATTTTGTCTACTATCTCATTCGTGTTGTCTACAGCTTCAGGCACATCCTTGAACAGCTCGTTCATTTCGGCCTGCGTCTTGAAATAGAACTGATCATTAGGGAAGCCGAAGCGTGTTTTAGGCCCAGCCTCATCAATGCGGTTCAGCATCTGTCGGATGTTCTGATTGTTGCCATACTTGTTGCGGACATTCTCCACCGTGTCGTAAATCACCTTCTGGTCATCCGACAGGAAACGGTAGTACTTTGTCTGGAAATCACCTACAGGTGTGCTCTGGTCTTCTCCGGTGTTCACACACAGCAGGATATCGTGCGCATTCCAGTCCTCCTGCTCCACATAGTGCGAGTCGTTAGTGCAGATAACCTTACAGTTATACTTCTTCGCCCACTTCAGCAGCACCTGGTTTATGTCTTCCTGGCTCTTGCCGGTACCATCTATATTTTGCAGGCCGTGGCGCTGTATTTCGATGTAGTAATCTTCACCAAACACATCCAACCACCACTTAAATATTTCTTCGGCTTCTTCCTCGCTCTTCCAAAGTATGGCTTGCGGCACCTCCGCACCAATACAGCAGCTGGTGGCAATTAAGCCTTTGCTATACTTTAGCAGCAGTTCTTTATCGATACGGGGCCACTTGCTATACACTCCTTCAATATAAGACATAGAGCAGAGCTTAGCCAGGTTCTGGTAACCATCCTGATCTTTAGCGAGCAGCAGTTGGTGGTGGCGAACATCCTTTACTTCTTTACTGAAAGTTTTCAAATGACGGTCTTTTACCAGGTAAAACTCACAGCCCACAATCGGCTTCACGTTATACTTGTTCGCTTCCGCTACAAAGTTGAAAGCCGCAAACATGTTTCCGTGGTCCGTCATAGCTACAGCAGGCATCCCATCGGCTTGCGCCTTTTTCATGAGCGCGCTGATGCTGGCCTGGCCATCGAGCAGCGAGTACTGCGTGTGTGTGTGTAAATGCGAAAAAACAGGCATTTGAGGAAATTAGAAATTAAAAACTATGAATTAGAAATGACTTCTGCATTAGATGAAATCTATACTTAGGAGTCATTTTAGGGATGTTAAAATTACAGAAAATCGGGCCACCTCCCAAAACTAAAGTAACCGAAACAGTAACAAAAAAGCAGAAGAATTAGTCCCGCAATAATGAAAAGGTGTGCTGTGCTAAGCTAAGTATAGGGAGCGAAAAAAAATCTGTACAGCGAGTTGCTTCAAATATTGTGAAGTGGGTTTATTAGGTAACTCTTAAAGCGGCACTACACGTAAGTAAGAGTCTGTGCCAAGGCAGGTGCAGTGAAGTATAATCTATGGCAGCAGTAGGAAACTTGAGTGGCATGTTCAGGGCGTTAAGCTCTCGTAATTATAAGTTGTTTTTTGTGGGGCAGGGCATTTCACTGATTGGAACGTGGATGCAGCAGATTGCTTTAAGCTGGCTGGTATACCGCCTCACCGATTCTGTCTTCCTGTTAGGTGCTGTCACTTTCTCCAGCCAGATTCCCTCGTTTTTGTTAGGTCCCTTTGCCGGCGTGCTGGCAGATAAATTCGATCGCCACAAGGTACTGATTATAACACAGGCCTTATCTATGTTACAAGCAACTACCCTGGCGATATTAGTCTTGACAGGTAGCATAGAAATATGGCATGTGCTGGCATTAAGTGCAGTGCTGGGTACCATTAATGGGTTTGACGTTGCTACCCGGCAGGCTTTTGTTGTGGAGTTGGTAGAGCGGCGGGAGGATATGAGCAATGCTATTGCCCTAAACTCCTCTATGTTTAACATGGCCCGCCTGATTGGCCCTACTATAGCAGGCTTGCTTATTGCGGCCGTGGGAGAAGGAATGTGCATCCTGATTAACGCTATTAGTTACCTGGCTGTGTTGGCATCTCTGTTATTGATGCGCCTGAAGCCTTTTGAGCGCAAGCAACAACAACGCAAAGTGTGGCAGTCGTTGAAAGACGGTTTCCAATATGCTTTTGGCTTCCCACCAATTCGTGCCTTAATTCTGGTAGTGGCGCTACTGAGCTTGTTCGGGATGCCTTTTACCGTGCTGCTGCCTGTTTTCGCACGCGATATTTTACATGGAGGAGCAAATACCCTAGGATACCTGATGGGTGCATCCGGGTTAGGGGCTTTGGCTGGGGCTTTATTTCTGGCGCAGCGTAAGTCTGTAGAGGGATTGGGCAAGGTAATTACTTTCACGATGCTGCTGTTTGGGATAGCGCTTATTGCCTTTTCTTTCTCCACCATGCTGCTGCTGTCTTTGGTGTTGATGCTCTTTAGCGGGTTTGGGATGATTGTCACCATGGCTTCCTGCAATACGCTGCTGCAAACAATTGTAGATGATGACAAGCGTGGCCGCGTGATGAGTCTGTATGCTACGGCTTTTATGGGAATGGCCCCTATCGGGAGCATGTTGGCAGGCTCGGTGGCAGAATATGTTGGCGTAGGCTATACCTTGGCTGGTTGTGGTGTACTGTGCTCCATCAGCATAATTCCATTTGCTGTTAACAGGCCAAAATTGCGCCGCATGGTGCAGCCTATCTACGAGCGGTTAGGAATAGTGCCGGAGATTGCCACTGGGTTGCAGGCTGCTTCAAGCATAAGCGCATCGCCAGAGGAAAGGTAGTGAATAGAGATTTCTCTGGCTAACCTCTGTCACAAGTGCCCGCTTATGCCTCGCCTTCCCGCATCGCGCTGTGTAGCCTTCCTGCCTAACGGCTGCCGCTCGCGCGGCACCGGAACTCTACTAGGCGCTCAACCCAAGGACTGGTAACATTCAGATAGCCAAAGCTTATGGAATTTCAATTTAATATAGAAGATCTGTAGGGCCAGGTTGCGACCTGTCCGCTGATTACCTCCGGCTGTGCAACTTATACTTGTGAATTGGAATCAGCGGGATTCCCTCCTTGAGGAGGGCAGGGAGGTGTTGCTGTATAGCTCCAACTAACGCGTTTATACTTTAGTCACAGCAATTACAAACTTTTTGCCTAAGGGTAGGAGTTGTCAAAATAGACAACTAGGAGCAAGGGGTGGTTGAATTCCGGCAGTTACTCAGCAACTACTGGAATAACAGCATCAGCCGAAATGTCTCTCTTATAAAGAAGCAGGAAAGCTTCACCTAAGTGAACTAAAGCAATTGAGAAAGAGAACCTCTATAAATTAACAGGGGCAGCTTCAAAAAGCTGCCCCTGTTAAGAACTCAATGTATCGCTTAAAAATTACTTCTTCCGGATCAGCAGTTTTTCGCCAACGCTTACAGAGAAATCAGATTTCTTGTTCCATTCCATAATGTCTTTGATAGTGACTCCATATTGGCGAGAAATCTGGTACATGCTCTCTCCGGAAGCCACTTTATGGTAAACGCTGGTGCTCGTATTTGAGGTGCTTGCTGCTGGCGCTGCCTCTTCAGCAGGAGCAGCATTGGCAGCAGGGGCCTTAACACGTAGCTCCTGGCCTAACTTTAAATTATTATCAGTTAAGCTATTCCACTGGCGCAACTGGTCTATTGTAATCTTATACCTTTTAGAAAGCTGATAAAGTGTTTCGCCGGCAGCTACGGTATGATAAGTGCTGTTGGTGCTAATCAAAGTGGCTGGCACTTCCTCTGTGTCATCTTCTCTGAAAACGCTGGAGGTGGCAGGCTGCATCAAAGGCTCAGCTATCAATAGCTCCTGCCCAAGTTTCAGAGGCGCGTCACCTAAGTTATTCCATTCTGTCAGGTCGCTTATTGTAACGGCATACATTCTGGAAATGCCATATAATGTTTCGCCCTGCTGTACGGTATGGGTAGTAGGCTTCTCTTCCTGTGCGTTTGCTGCCGAAGGTGTTGTAGCCACTGCAGCAACAGGTTTTTGCGCTGGCGCAGGAGTGGTTTTCAGAGCAGTAGAGCTAGCAGGTAACACATCATCTTCGGCTACATCTTCTGTATCAGGCTCAAAAACAACTGTGTCAGCCTCAAAATCATCTTCTATCGTGTCATCAAAAGCTGTCTTAGTAGCTGTAGCAGGAAAAGTATCAGTTGTTGTTCCTCCCGTTTTTGCAGCATTGGTTTTAGCTGTAGTACCAGGGTATAACACTGGCGTAGGCTTTTTAACAATGACCGGTGCCGGAGGAACAGGTGCTGCTTCCTCTGCTAATACCTCCAAATCATCGTCTTCTTCTACAACTTCACTTTCCTGCTTCACCGGAGCTGGCTTAGGCGTAACAACAGGCGTTGTTTTAGTCACTACTGCTGGTTGTTCTTCTTTTTTCTCGTCCTCTTTGGAGTCTCCTTTCAAGCTATCGATAAAGCGGGTAAAGATATTGTCTTTAGGGGCTGGTTCATTTGCTTTCTCTGTGGCTTCTTTGCGAGCTTGTGCGGTGGCAGGTGTTGTCTGCTGTTTGTTTAGGTCGCGGATTTCCACAGGCGTATGAGCCGGACGTCGTTTCTGAAGCCATAGCACACGGCCGGGCACTGGTACCTCGTTGCGATTCATACGGTTTTTGAACAGCAAATAGTTAAGGCGAACACCATAGTGCTGCGAAATAAGCTGCATGGTTTCCCCGGGCTGAACCACATGATATTCTGCATCAGCACTAGAGCGCTTCTGCTCAATATAGTAAGAGGAGCCTGGCACAATTTTATCGAAATTGTGCATATCGTTATACTTCAGGAATCTGCGGGTTGATATGCCTGCTTGTAAGGCCAGTTTATCTTTAGTGTCACCTTCGCGGGCAACCAAGGCATTCAGGTTATTTTGCTTTACCAGGCTGGCTGATGCGCCACGTGTTTTCGTTTGCAGGATCGGTGTGTTGGTTTTAGTGGAGGCCAGCATGCCGCTGTCAAAGCCGCTGCCGTTACGCACCGGAATCATCACGTAATAGTCTTTATCTGACGGAATAGAACTGCCAAGCAGCCATTTATTATAGCGCTCCAGTTCTGCATAGTCTGTTTTTGTAGCCAAGGCAATATCAGACAGGCTTTGCCCTGGGTTCGCACGAAGCTCACGCAGCGCTACTGCTGGAGGGTTAGCCTTGCCTACAAAGCTATCATAAGCTATTTTATGAGCTAAGAAGGTGATAACGTAGGGGTGAGACCTTTCTGTGATGTCCATTTTTGTGGAGCCATTATCAGAAGGCTTGGTGTATGACTTAGCCCCTGTGTAGCCCAGGTAGTAAGACAGCAGCGAGTTAAACCAGTTGTTATAGTAGGTGTTGCTGCGCTTAAAGTAGCGGGCAGCGCCACGGCTGGCTTCAATAATATGGCGGCGCTCATCTACTACACGATCCATACGGAGGTTAAAATCCAGGGCAGCCTCGCGCTTAAACTGCCAGTAGCCTACTGCATTAGATGTAGAAACAGCATCACCGATCAAACCACTTTCCTGAAGTGCCAGGTATTTATAATCATCCGGCACGCCTTCTTCCTTAAACACACGCTCGATGATAGGGAAATAGGCATCTGCCAAATCAACCTTCATTTTAAAATAAGTCTGGTTGCGGTGCAGGCCGTCTACCTTTTTCTGAATCTCCTCCTGCGCTCCGTCAGAGAGCTTCAGATGGATATCGGCAAAGTAAATGTTTTTAGGTACTACCACCTGTGCCAGTGCCAGCAAGGGCAGTAGCAGAAGTGCTAAAAATGCTGTAAAGGATTTTCTCATGATGCGGTATTCTAATATTTTGGCTAATCGTTGGTCAGTATGCTCTACTTTCTGTTAAATCAGCTATAGTTAAATAGCTCTATGTTAATATGTTCAGAAGGTAATATAGCAGATGCAAAATTAACGCAAAAAGCTTTGCATTCTAAAACGCTTCACCAAGTTCCTGCATTATTTTTTGGGAGAAAAAAATGCAGGTTTTTATCTACTTCTCAACTCGCTAAGCTACAGAAGTATAAAAAGGGCAGGAGGTTAAAAAAGGAGAAGCTGTTGCTGCTTCTCCTTTTCTGCTATTTCTTTCTGGCAATTAATAGTCCATCCCGAACGGGCAGCAGGATGTTTTCTACGCGCTCGTCCTGGTGTACCTTTAAATTGAAGTCCATCACGGCTTTGGTGTCCTCGTCGAGCTTTTTGCGGTATTTCTCCAGCACTTTGCCACTCCACAGCACATTGTCGGCTATAATGTAGCCTCCTGGCCGTACTTTCTCAATCACCATATCATAATAATGCGTGTAGTTGATCTTATCCGCATCCAGAAACACCAGATCAAACACGGCATCTATGGTTGGCACAATTTCCATAGCATTGCCGATGTATAGCTTCATCCTATCGCCGTAGCCTGACTCGTTAAAGTAGCCTTGCACACGCTGCTCCAGTTCTTCGTTTTTATCTACCGTATGCAGCATGCCGCCCTCTTGTAAGCCTTCTGCCATACATAGTGCTGAATATCCGGTGTAGGTGCCAATTTCAAGGATTTGCTTTGGCTGTATCATTTTGGCATAAAGCGAGAGCAAGCGGCCCTGCAGGTGGCCGGATAGCATGCGTGGCTTCAGCACATTCAGGTGCGTCTGGCGGTTGATCTTGTGCAGCAACTCATTTTCCGGTGAGGTATGGTCTTCGGAGTACTGCAACAGTTCTTCATCTATAAACTCCATAGGCAGATTCAGAGATTTGAAAAGGAGGCAATGTATAAACTCGCGATAAATAGATAAGTGTACTATTGTTCGTAGAGCTGTACTTCCACCTCCATTTCTAATTCATAATTTCTAATTTATAATTGCACAGCCACGTTACGCTGGCACATAATTCAGGAAGCTTAGCTTATCCTCGTGCAGTACATCATTGGCAATGGTAATCAGATCATCGGCAGTTATACTTCTGATCTGATCGAAAATATCGTTCAGCGATTCCACCTTCTCCTGATCCAGAATACTCTTGCCAATCATCATCATCAGGCCCATATTGCTTTCTTCGGCCATGGCTAGCTGCCCCATCAACTGCTCTTTCGCTGTGTGTAGCTGTAGAGAGCCCAAAGGCTTCTCACGAAGTTTCTTTAGCTCTTTCAGTACCAGGGATGTGGTGCGTTTCAGTTGCTTTTTCTCTGTGCCGAAGTAAATCGTAAGCAGTCCGGTATCTACATAAGTAGCATAATTGGAGTCTATTGTATAGACCAACCCGTGCTTTTCGCGCACAGCCAGGTTCAGGCGCGAGTTCATGCCGGGGCCGCCTAGCAGGTTGTTGAGCATAAACAGCGGAATGCGCCTATCGTCGCCAAGCGCGTATGCCGGACAGCCAATTACGCAATGTGCCTGCGAAATAGACTTCTCTGTCGTGATGGTCTTGGGTTGATAAGAAACAAACGGAACACGATCAAGTGGTTTATGGATGCGCGGAATATCGCTCAGATACTTCTCGGCCAGTTTCACTACTTTCTCGAAAGGCAAATTGCTTACCGAGCAAAACACTAAGGCATCGGTGCTAAGGTTGCGGTTTATAAAGTCCCGGAAGTTCTGCTTTTTAAAGCTGGCAACACTTTCTTTGGTACCTAGTATGTTATTGCCCAGCGGATGACCCTCGTATACAACCGCATCAAACTCATCTACAATGGCTTCTTCTGGTGTATCAAGGTACATAGACATTTCTTCCAGAATCACCCCGCGCTCTTTCTCAATTTCCTTTTCTGGAAAGATAGAGTGAAAGGTAATGTCTGTCAGCAGCTCAAAGGATTTCTCGAAGTGCTTATCCAGCACAGAACTGTAGAAACAGACCTTTTCTTTTGTAGTATAAGCATTTAATTCGCCGCCTACAGACTCCAGGCGGTTAAGTATGTGGAAAGACTTGCGTTTCTGCGTGCCTTTAAAGGCCATGTGCTCCCAGAAATGGGCGAGGCCCTGCTCCTGTGGCAGCTCGTCGCGGCTACCGATATCCATGATAAAACCGCTGTGGGCTATCTTGGTATGCAGCACCTGCTTGTGTACAATTCTTATTCCGTTGGGTAAAGTATGGATATGATAATCAAGCATTCAAATCGAAATTAGCCTGCAAAGGTACGGGAAAGAGTGATGAGTTGAAAGTTATGAGTTATGAGTTATGAGTTTAAGAGGGTACAGAATGTCTGCTTCCGTGTTGACATGCTGGAAGAATCATATTGGAACTGGTTAGGCGTTTAAGAAGCACTTGTTTAGCTGGCCCACAAGATCTTTAGAAGATGGGATGGACGTGAAGGCATAATGCTACGCAACTCATCTCTCTTAGCTTTCCATACTATCGCTTCTTCTCCAGACTACCCACGTTAATCACAAAACCGAGCGAAAATACTGAATAGGAAGCCGTGAGTATATCGCGGTTCTTCAGGCCAATGTTGGTGCCGCTGGTGTATTGCAACTGCACAGCAGGGTTCAGGGTAAGGCGGGTGTAAAAGATTGGCTCCAGGAAAATATTATCTTCCAACTCGCCCGGCACATTATTTAGCGTGTACTCGTGCATATCTACATAGCTGGCGCGCAGTGCGGTGCCATAGTTTAACGGGAATTCGCGGCCTAGTAGCTGCAGGTTCTTCTTGCGCTTAGAGCTAAAGTTAACCTGTACAAAATATTTGTTGAAGTTAGCATCATGGCGCTCGTACGTCATCTCGCCGGTTTCTTCGTTCTCGTGGTTTTCGGTACGCTCGCTGCTGCCACCGCCAAAGCCGCCATACACTTCCAAAATCCGATTGTTGTTAGGCCCAAACGTGGTAAAGTAGCCGCCTCCAGCCTCCAGCAGGTTATGTCTGTAGTCGCGTTTGCGGCGCTCACTGCTCAGCATAGCTCCGTTCAGCAACACGGCAAAATGGTCTGATACGGCATAAGCGGTATTAAAGGTGATATTGCCTTTTAACGTAACGTGTCCGCCGGCGCTTAATTCACCTTTTTGCGTGAACATAGGCACATTGGGCACATTGGGCATATAGGCAGAGGTGCCGCAGCTAGAAAGCAGCAAAGGTAGGGCCAGTAGCCATAGAAACTTTATACTTGTAAGGGGGGAAGAAAAGGTAATATATTGCTTCATAAAAAATATTGGTTCAGCGCGATAAGCATAACTTAGGCAAAGGTAGCTCCAATCGCAAAAAGCTAAACGATACTTTGTGTGAAATATTCGGAATTTTACGTGAAAAAGTAAGGACAAAACTTCCTGCCTGTATAGCACTCAAATTTTTAACTCAGGGCACTTCTGTGTAGCTTTGTTCTGAGGCAGAAATAGTAGCATGAAGAAAATACTGATCATACAAACGGCTTTTTTGGGAGATGTGGTACTGGCTACGGCGCTGATTGAAAAGCTGCACAAGTATTACCCGGAAGCGCAGCTTGATTTTCTGCTTCGGAAAGGAAATGAAGCCTTGCTGGCAAACCACCCTTTGCTGCGGCAGGTGCTGATCTGGAACAAGAAAGAGGGCAAGTATAAAAGCCTGATGCGCCTGCTCTCGCAGATACGTGCCGAGAAGTATGACCTGGTGGTGAACGTGCAGCGCTTTGGAGCCACCGGTATTCTTACTGCTTTCTCTGGAGCCAAAGAAACGGTTGGCTTTGAGAAGAACCCTTTCTCCCGCTTTTTTACCCGCCGCTATGTACACGATGTGCGCTCGGGTACGCATGAGGTAGAGCGAAACAACATGCTCATCCAAAGCGTGACCAACGCCATCCCCGAAAAGCCGAAGCTATACCCTAGCCAAACGGACTTTGCCAAAGTACAGGACCTGAAAGCAGAGCCATTTATCTGTATGGCACCAACTTCGGTATGGTTCACGAAGCAATATCCGCAGGAGCAGTGGGTAACGCTCATCAACAGCCTTGATTCTAAGTATAAAGTATACCTGCTGGGCTCTCCGGCAGATAAGCAGCATTGTGAGGGGATCATCAGCCAAAGTATGAACAAGCGGGTAGAGAACCTCTGCGGACAACTCAGCCTGCTGCAGTCGGCTGCCCTGATGCGCGATGCGGTGCTGAATTATGTGAATGACTCCGGCCCGATGCACCTGGCTTCAGCGCTGAATGCCCCCACCTGCGCCATCTACTGCTCCACGGTACCTCATTTCGGGTTTGGCCCCTTGGCTGATTTAGCCACTGTGGTGGAACGGGAGGAGCCGCTTTACTGCCGCCCTTGCGGCTTACACGGCTATAAGGCATGCCCCGAAGGTCATTTCAAGTGCGCCCGCGACATCCGCAATGAGCAGTTGCTGCAGGTGTTGGAAACGGTGGAGGCAGAAAGGTAAAGGTTCTGCGAAGTATAAACGCTGATGCAGCTAATCGTTATCACATCGCCCGATCCGGTAGCGCAGGAGCAGCAGATTTGCGCTGCCCTGTTTGAACTGGGGCTGCAAACACTGCATTTACGTAGACCTGATGCAAGTATAAAGGAGCTTCAGGAGTGGCTTAAGGAGCTGCCAAAAGTGTACCACAGGCATATCATGCTGCACTCATATCACCAGCTGGCAGAAGAGTTTGAAGTAAAGGGCCTGCATTTTAGAGAAGCAGACAGAGCAGCAGCGGCTGTTACGCCAAAGTATAGCTTAGCTTTTTCTACCTCCTTCCACAGTCTTGCAGATGTACAGCAACCCCAGCCATACGTTGACTATGGCTTTCTGAGTCCCATTTTTCAGAGTATCTCCAAAAAAGATTATCCTGCAGCATTTACCAAAGAAAAACTCCAAGAGATAGTGCCACAGGCAAAACTGCCACTAATTGCTTTAGGTGGAGTAACAGCAGAAAAGCTGCCACTAGTGCAGGAGATGGGCTTTAAAGGAGCAGCCGTGTTGGGTGCTGTGTGGGAGCAACCCAATCCGGTGGAGGCGTTCAAAGAACTGCTAAAGCGGTAAAGACCTCGCAGCGTGCGCAGCTCCTGCGAGCGTCTGGTTACTAAAGTATTACTCCTCCCAAGCGGCCAAGCCACCTGCTAAATTATAAAACCGCACCTCCGGGAAGTATGGCTGAAGTATAGCAATAGCTTTTTTGCTGCGGCTACCTGCCTGGCAATGTACCACCACTTCCTGTGCTAGTTGCAAATTATCAGGTTTACCAGTAAGCGTAGACAAAGGCAGTAACTCTCCACCTATGTTGTACAAATTATACTCATGAGGCTCCCGTACATCCAGCAGTTGAATTTTCTCGCCATTTTGCAGCCATGCCTTATACTCTTGTGCCGATATTTCCTGCATGTCAGGTGTGGTAGGAGCGGCACAGGCAGCCAATTCATAACTATACTGTAATTGCTTTACCTCCGCTTTAGTGGTGCGTGAAAACCTGAATGAGGAGAAGCTTAGCGACAGCGCATCGAACAAGAGCAGCTTGCCAGAAGCTACTTCGCCTAAATCAGCAATCACTTTTATAGCTTCGTTAGCCTGTAGCGTTCCAATAATGCCCGGAAGCACTCCGATGACACCAGCCTCTGCACAGTTTGGCACCTCTCCCTGCCCGGGTGGTTCCGGGAAAAGGCAACGGTAAGTAGGTCCGTTTTTGTAGTTGAACACCGTTATCTGGCCTTCAAACTTAAAGATGGAGCCAAACACCAACGGCTTCCCAAGCATAGCGCAGGCGTCGTTTACCAAGTAACGCGTTGGGAAGTTATCAGAGCCATCTATCACCACATCATATGTCTGCACCAGTTCCAGCGCATTATCTACTGTAATGCCTTCGCTATGGATATTGAACTGAACGAAAGGGTTTTGCTGCGATAGTTTTTGTGCTGCGACTTCTGCTTTCGATTTACCTACATCAGCCAAAGTATAAAGAATTTGGCGGTGCAGGTTGCTCTCACTCACCACATCCATATCGGCAATGCCAATGGTGCCAACCCCTGCCGCAACCAGGTATTGCAGCACAGGACAACCCAGGCCGCCAGCGCCAATCATCAGCACTTTTGCCTGTTTCAGTTTCTCCTGCCCCTGCTGCCCCAACTCCGGAAGTATAAGCTGTCGGTTGTATCGCTTTAACTCTTCTTTCTCTAACATTTCCTGTAGATTTAAACTACAAACGCTTTTCTGATTAATCCTCATGCCCATCTGCTGGTGCGAGCTTGTAGCTCGTACTCAACCACAGAAGTACGAGCTACAAGCTCGCTCCTCATGCCGCAAGTTTAGCGTTAGCGCAACTTGTGGCTAAACATGAGGCCAGTTTGTAACTGGCGAGAGTGTAGTAGTATATACGCCAGTTATAAACTGGCTGTCACATTTCACCACCTTTACCGCTGCGCTCAAACTGGCGGTATGGCTTTACTTCTTACCCCAACACATTATCCCAGTCTTTCCAGATGGCATCGTAGCCTTGGTTTCTGATCATCTGTACGATCTCTGCCGGGCTGCGTTCGTCGCTGATTTCGAACTGCTCCAGTGCTTGTTGCCCGGAAGCGTAGCCACCCGGATCGGTTTTAGAGCCGGCACTGATGGAGGTAATCCCGAGCCGCACCACATTGTTACGAAAATGCTGGCTCTCGCGGGTAGATAGCGACAGCTCCACTTCTTCGTTAAAGATACGATAGGCACAGATTAGTTGCACCAACTCCCGGTCGTTCATATCTCCTTTGGGTGCCAAGCCACCGGAGAAAGGGCGCAGACGCGGGAAAGAAATGCTATACTTGGTTTGCCAGTAGGTACGCTCCAGGTACTGCAGGTGCAGCGCAGTAAAGAAGCTATCGGTGCGCCAATCCTCCAGCCCAATCAGTACGCCCAGCCCAACTTTATGAACACCTGCTTTGCCCAGTCGGTCGGGTGTTTCGAGGCGATAGGTGAAGTTTGACTTCTTGCCTTTAGGGTGATGCTTTTTGTAGTCTTCGTGGTGATATGTTTCCTGGTACACCAGCACTGTGTTCAGGCCAAGCGGAATCAGTTGTTCATACTCCTGCCTGTCCAGCGGCTGTACTTCCATAGAGATGTGCGAGAAGTATGGCCTGATCAGTTGCAGCACCTCCTTAAAGTAATCTACACCTACTGTTTTGTTTGCCTCGCCTGTTACTAGCAGCACATGGTCGTAGCCATAGCTTTTAATCACCTCTACTTCTTTTAATATTTGCTCTGGTGTAAGCGTGGTGCGAGGGGTGGGGTTATCCAGGCTAAAACCGCAGTAGGTACAGATGTTCTGGCACTCGTTGGAGAGGTACATTGGCAGGTACATCTGGATGGTTCTACCAAAACGCTTCTGCGTAAGCCGCTGACTTAAAGCTGCCATCTGCTCCAGATAAGGTGCCGCCGCCGGAGAGATAAGCGCTTTAAAATCTTCCAGGCTCCTGACCGGGTGCATCAATGCCCGCTCCACATCCGACGCTGTTTTAGCATAGATGCTTTCCTTTGTCTCGTCCCAGTTGAGCTGGTTGAATATATGTTTAAATGACATGGGTTGCTTGGTGTTGAAGGTAAAATGCTTACATTCTGTTAAGACTCTTAGTTTCTGTTAAGACTCTTAGTAAAGAGAGAGGGCTCTCACCCCAGGAAGTAAAGTAATTACTGCTTGCCCACAAGATCCTTACAGGATGACAGAAAAAAATAGACTATGATCTGCTGCGGATTTGTAGTTCGTTACAGTGGGCACGAGCTACAAGCTCGCGCCAGCGGTGAATAAAAAGGCCTCACGACAGCGGCATTTTACAGTTCATCCAGAAATGCTGTGAGTGGGCTGCTGGCATGTGCAGTTAGCCCAACAGGAGCCAATTTTGCTTCGTAAGCCATCCGTCCTGCTTCTACCGCCATTTTAAAAGCTCTTGCCATTTGCACCGGCTGCTGCGACACCGCAATGGCCGTGTTAACCAGCACTGCATCAGCTCCCAGTTCCATCGCCTCCGCTGCATGCGATGGGGCGCCAATACCGGCATCCACCACTACCGGCACCTTGCTCTGCTGAATAATTATTTCCAGGAAAGCACGAGTTTGGAGGCCATTGTTGCTGCCAATAGGAGAGCCCAAAGGCATTACAGCGGCTACGCCAACTTCTTCGAGCCGCTTGCACAGCACTGGGTCTGCATGAATGTAAGGAAGGACTACGAAGCCAAGCTTTACCAGTTCTTCTGCAGCTTTTAATGTTTCGATAGGGTCGGGGAGGAGGTATTTGGGGTCGGGGTGGATTTCAAGTTTGAGCCAGTTTGTTTCCAGCGCCTCCCGGGCTAACTGCGCTGCAAACACAGCTTCTTTGGCGTTGCGCACGCCAGAAGTATTAGGCAACAGGTTAAACTGCGAGTACCCAAGGTGCGACAGAATATCATCCTGCTCGTTCTGCACGTCCACGCGCTTCAGGGCTACTGTTACCAACTCTGAGCCAGAAGCCAGCAGCGCTTCCTCCATTTGCTGGCCGGAGCTAAACTTGCCTGTGCCTGTAAAGAGGCGGGAGTTAAAAGTTTTATCGGCGATGGTTAGTGGTGTCATAGGTTGTGCTGGGGTAATGGTTGTAGGTTTTGCATGATTTCAGAAATAGCGGCGGCTCTGTTTGCCGCCAGCGTAATGGCCGAAGAAACCGCAACGCCATGTATACCAGTAGGCATAAGCTGTGGTACATCCTCCGCCGTAATCCCGCCAATAGCTATAATAGGTGTGGTAATGCCAGCTGCTTTGCATTGCTCAAGTATAGCGGCATAGCCTTGCAGGCCAAGTATAGGGCTCAGGTTATCTTTCGTGGTTGTGAAGCGGTAAGGGCCGAGACCAATATAGTCTACTCCTTGCTCCACCAGCAGCTGTATGTCCTCAAAAGTATTGGCCGTGCCCCCAATAATCTTTGCTGGGCCGAGTAGCTTACGAGCTTCTGCCGGAGTCATGTCCAGCTTGCCGAGATGTATACCATCTGCGCCTACTTCTGCTGCTAAAGCAGGGTTATCGTTAAGTATAAACGTGCTGCAGTAGTGCCTGCAGATGCTCTTTGTCTGTATTGCGAGGGCCTTCCATACTTCGTAAGGCTGGTTTTTTACGCGCAGCTGCACCCACTTTGCACCGGCTCTGCAGGCGGCTTCAGCAGCTTGTGCATGCGTTAGCTTAGCTGTTTCCTGCGTGATGTAGTGTAGTTTCGAGATCATGTTTAAAAATGGTGATAGCCTAACAAAGTGCTGTTGCTGTTGAGGAAACGGGTAGTGTAATCTTTGGCCTTGCGGCAAGCCTTGTGCAGCGGGTAGCCTTGTGCGAGTAGCGCCGTTACAGCCGCTGAAAGCACACAGCCGGAGCCATGTTTACCTATTTGTACCTGCTGCTTCGGCCGGAATGATTTTGCCTCACCTTTATAGTATAAGTAGTCATACCCCGGCTTCTCCTGGTTATGCCCTCCTTTTAGCAGCACGTGGCAGTATTGGCTTAACTGTGCAGCTGCTTCCGGTGCAGGTTTATCAGGCATTAGTTGTTGCATCTCCAGCCAGTTTGGTGTGATCAGGTACAGCTGTCTGCAAAGCTCTTTTAGCTGCTCCGCCTGCACTTGCTCATGAAAGGTAAAACCTGCGCTGGCTTTCAGAATAGGGTCCCAAATCAGGTTTGTGTCTGGCGACAGCTGATGCATCAGCTTAATTAGCTGCTGTAGTACCTCCATACTTTGCACCAGCCCGATTTTAGCAAACGGCACTTTATACTTGCGCAACAGTATAGTCAGCTGGTGCTTTAGCTGCTCTGTGTTCAGCCAGTCCACACCCTCAAACTCCGACTCGTGCTGATAGGTGAGAGCGGTGCACACACTAAGCCCCTGCACTTTTAGTGCTTCAAAAGTTTTGATGTCTGCCGTTAAGCCCGCACCACCGCTAGGATCAAATCCGGCGATGGTGAGGGTATAGGGCCTTTGTTTTGGCATTGCTTATACTTGAATATGAAAGTAAAACCTTTTGCTGGCAGAAGCCATCAAAGACCTCGCAGCGTGCGCAGCTCCTGCGAGCGTCTGACATATAAGCCTCAACATGCCGCCAGTTTGTAACTGGCGTATAAACTATAATACAAGCCAGTTACAAACTGGCCATCATACTTCACCACCAGTTACCGCTCCGCTCAAACTGGCGGCATGTGCAGCCCAGCTACTAAGAGTAAATCTCTGCTCCTTTCGCTTTAAAAGTCTCAGCTTGTTCAGCCATACCTTGTTGCAGCGCTTCTTCTTCTGATGCTCCTTTGGTTCTTGCATAATCCCGAACCTCCTGCGTAATCTTCATAGAGCAGAAGTTAGGGCCACACATGGAGCAGAAGTGGGCAACTTTAGCACCTTCGGCAGGAAGTGTTTCGTCGTGGTATTCACGTGCGGTGTCAGGGTCCAGCGACAAGTTAAACTGGTCTTGCCAGCGGAACTCGAAGCGGGCTTTGCTCAGGGCATTATCGCGGTACTGTGCACCCGGGTGGCCTTTGGCTAAGTCGGCGGCATGGGCAGCCAGTTTATAGGTAATCACTCCATCTTTCACATCCTTTTTGTTCGGCAGGCCAAGGTGCTCTTTCGGTGTTACATAGCAGAGCATGGCTGTACCATACCAGCCAATCATGGCAGCGCCAATAGCTGAAGTAATGTGGTCGTAGCCGGGAGCGATGTCGGTGGTAAGCGGGCCTAAGGTATAAAAAGGTGCCTCGCCGCATACTTCCAGCTGCTTCTCCATGTTCTCTTTAATAAGGTGCATCGGGATGTGCCCCGGCCCTTCAATAATCACCTGCACATCATGTTTCCAGGCAATCTTTGTCAGCTCACCTAATGTCTCCAGTTCCGAGAATTGCGCAGCATCGTTGGCATCAGCAATTGAGCCTGGGCGCAAACCATCACCTAAAGAGAAAGCCACATCGTAAGCCTTCATAATTTCGCAGATATCCTCGAAGTGCGTGTACAGGAAGTTCTCTTTGTGATGTGCCAGGCACCACTTCGCCATAATCGAACCACCTCTGGATACAATGCCTGTTACACGATTAGCCGTAAGCGGCACGTAGCGCAGCAGCACACCAGCATGTATGGTAAAATAATCCACACCCTGTTCTGCCTGCTCTATGAGCGTATCGCGGAAAATCTCCCAGGTCAGGTCTTCGGCTTTGCCATTTACTTTCTCCAGTGCCTGGTAAATCGGCACGGTGCCAATTGGAACAGGAGCGTTGCGGATAATCCACTCGCGGGTTTCGTGGATATTTTTGCCGGTAGAGAGGTCCATAATGGTGTCGGCACCCCAGCGGCAGGCCCACACAGCTTTCTCAACTTCTTCTTCTATACTTGAGGTAACAGCTGAGTTACCGATGTTGGCGTTGATCTTCACCAGGAAGTTTCGCCCAATGATCATCGGCTCGCTTTCGGGGTGGTTGATGTTAGAAGGGATAACGGCACGGCCTGCGGCTACCTCCTGGCGCACAAACTCTGGTGTGATAAAGCCTTTCGGTGTGTTCGCGCCAAAACTGTTGCCAGCGTGCTGGTGTCCCATCTCCGCGTTCTCAGCCAGTCGCTGGTTCTCACGGATGGCAATGTATTCCATCTCAGGAGTAATAATACCTTTGCGGGCATAATGCAGCTGCGTCACATTCTGACCTGCTTTGGCTCGGTAAGGCTTGCTCAGGTGCTGAAAGCGCAAGGTATCTAAATTGGCATCGCTCAGGCGTTCCTGTCCATAGGCCGAAGTTATACCTGGCAGCTGCTCCACATCACCACGGCTCACGATCCACTCTTCGCGCAGCCTTGCCAGTCCCTGGCGCACATCAATTTCAACCTCGGGGTCGGTAAAAGGGCCGCTGGTGTCATACACCGTTACGGGTGGGTTCTGCTCACGCTCCTCCACGCCCAGAAACTTGGTTACAGTATCTTCCAGCGCTATTTCGCGCATGGCGACTTTAATATTATGCAGCTGGCCCGGTACGTATACTTTGCGTGATGCCGGGAAAGGCGTGCGCGTAATGGCGCTGGCAGTAGGTGTTTTGTCTTGTCTCATGTTTTCTTCTTGTTGATTTTTCTAATGTGGAAGGAGCACTCATGGCGCAAGCGTCCGGTTATACCTGCTTGGAAAGCCGTACATAGAAGACACAAGCGGACGCTTGCGCCATGCACGTCATGTGCTATGTCATCCGCCTTGGGTGGCACGGATGAGGGTGAGCCTGTCGTTGGGTTGCAGCAGGTAAGAATCCCAGTTGCTTCGGGGTACTACCTGGTCGTTAATGGCCACGGCAATACCACGCTGTTGCTCTAGGTGCAAAAGCTGAAGCACAGCAGATACGGAGGAAGGCTCGGAGAGCTCCTTAGCTTGGTTGTTTAAGAAAATTGTCATTGTTTGCTCGGGATAGGATGCAGCTAGCACTGGCGCTTACTGGCCGAGCAGAAATAAGAAGAAGTAGGAGGACGGGTGTATATCTCGTCATAACTTTTCCCTTCGTCAGTGCAAACTGTATCAGGTTCAGAGGGTATTTCTCAGTCCTGCCTTTCTGTTTGGCGGCAGGACACCCCTAAAGTGTTGTGCTAAAGGTATAAATTTTACTT